>NZ_JAEKNS010000130.1:0-13489 GCF_016464765.1 Candidatus Aeolococcus gillhamiae
GTCAACACCCACAGCATCCCGGGGTCCTTCTTCGTCGTGTACGCGGTGGTCTCCGCCGCGCTCTCACCCTTCAGACACACAGATCTGAGGTGGTCAGTTTCGACGAGCAGCTCTGGTCAGTTTCGGACGAGCACCGTCAGCGGCCTGAAGACCGGCGATTTGCGGCTTCCTACACCCCGCAACAGCGGGAGGTGCTGACAAATGAGGCCCATCATCACGAGCCCAGCCTCCATCTTCTGTCGTGACGACGAAAGCTTCCTGCGCGGGAAAACGGTCGGCCCGCTCGAACAGCACTATCTGTCATCGCTCTGGCCGATGCAGCTGGAGATGGGTCTCGACTATGTCCGACCGCGCTCCGCGGTCAAGGATCCGGTCATCCTCTTGCGGACGCTCCGCGCGATTCTCCGCCGATGACGCTACGAAACCAGAGCAGAGTTCGAGCCAGGCCCTCGTCCAGTCTTACCGCGGGCGCCCAGCCCAGCACCGCCCGCGCGCGGCTCAGGTCTGGCCGGCGAACGTGTGGGTCGCCCTCTGGGAGGGGGCGGAATGTCAAGCTAGTATCGGTGCCCACCAGGGACAGGATTCGCTGGGCTAGGTTCAAGACGGTCACCTCCTCGTCATTCCCCAGGTTGACTGGAAGGTGTTCATCCGATGCCAGGAGCAGAAGCACTCCGCTGACTAGGTCGCTGATGTAGCACAGGCTCCGGGTGTGCGAACCGTCTCCATACACGGTGACTTCGTCTCCGAGAAGCGCCTGAGACATAAAGTTCGGTACCGCACGGCCGTCGTTAGGGCGCATGCGCTCACCGTACGTGTTGAAGATACGCGCAATCCGGCTGTCCAGGCCGGCTCGGCAATATGCCATGGTATATGCCTCGGCGCAGCGCTTCGCTTCATCGTAGACGCTGCGTGAACCGACTGGGTTGACATTCCCCCAGTAATCTTCTCGCTGTGGATGCTGCTGCGCGTCTCCGTACACCTCTGACGTCGAAGCCAATAGGAAACGTGCTCTGTGGCTACGCGCGAGCTCCAGCATCGATCGTGTGCCGGCAGTGCCAACATCGAGCGTTGCTAACGGGTGCGCGTTATAGTCCGCTGGCGAGGCAGGAGAGGCGAAGTGCATGACGGCGTCCACATGGCCGGTGACCTCCAAAGGCACCGTGACATCATGCTCAAGCACGGTGAGAGCATCGTAGTCGCTCACATGCTGCAGGTTTGCGAGACGCCCCGTCAGAAAACTGTCGACGGCGACGACGGCGTCGCCTCGGTCGAGCAGCGCCGTAGTCAGGTGGGAACCGATAAATCCTGCAGCGCCAGTGAGCACGACTCTCATCGGCCGACACCGGCGTACGAGAAGCCCAAGGCGCGGAGTTCGTCGGGAGAGTACATGTTCCGACCGTCCACTATCACCGGGCGCCGCATAACGCCCTTGATTCGAGGCATGTTGAGCTGGCGGAATTCGTTCCACTCAGTCACAACGATCAATCCATCGCAACCCTCAGCCACCTCATACGCGTCCTCGCAGAGCACCACGTCAGGCAGGTTCACGCGCGCCGATTCCATTGCCGCGGGGTCATAGGCACGAACCAACGCCCCACGCTCCTGAAGGGTTCTGACGAGCGCGATCGACGGCGCTTCACGCATGTCGTCAGTGTTGGGCTTGAAGCTTAGACCGAGCAATCCGATGGTGCATCCCCGGACAGTGCCCAATAGGTTGCTGAGCTTCTCCACTACGAGCTGGGGTTGGCCATTGTTGATATCCATGACCGCGTGCAGCAGTTGCGGTTGAGCGCCCGACTGCTCCGCCGAGCGTGCAAGCGCAGACACGTCCTTCGGAAAGCAGGATCCACCATACCCCAGCCCGGCATCAAGGAAGGACGCGCCAATGCGGCTGTCCATTCCCATTCCTTCAGCAACTACCTTGACGTCAGCGCCCACACGCTCGCAGAGCCTTGCGACTTCGTTGATGAAGGAGATCTTGGTGGCGAGGAAGGCGTTGCATGCGTACTTGATCATCTCCGCTGTTTGCAGGGTAGTCACAAGTACCGGGGCGCCCAGGGGCGCGTACAGCTCGCCTACGCGTGAAGCGGCCTCCCGGCCTCGAGCGCCTAGCACGACACGGTCTGGGTGCATGAAGTCAAGGATTGCCGACCCCTCTCGGAGGAACTCCGGGTTTGAAACTAATGCGAATGCAGGGTTGCCAGTAGCTGAGCGGACGATCTCAGAGACGATGTCGCCGGTCCCAATCGGCACGGTGCTCTTGTTGACGATCACTGCGTGGCTACGAAGGTGCGGGGCGATAGCAGCAGATGCAGCCCGTACATTGTCTAAATCAGCAGCTCCGGTCGAGTCCATCGGCGTGCCAACGGCGATGAATACGAACTCCGCGGAGGGAATCGCCTCAGCGTAGTTGGAGGTAAAGCGAAGACGACCAGCCACCGCGTTGCGGGTCAGCAGCTCCTGTAAATCAGGCTCATAAAACGGTGCCTTCGAATCTTGGAGGCGCCGAGTTTTCTTGACGTCCACATCCAACCCGAATACGTCGTTTCCTAGGTCGGCGAGGCAGCTGGCCGTCGTAAGCCCGACGTACCCCATACCAACAACGGCGATGCGGCTCACCAGTGGGGTCCATGACTGGCGCGGTCCTCGCCGCGACGGAGCGAGTGGCCGGAGCCGCTTGCGTCTGCGCCTGTGATCGGTGGCTGGCCCGGTGCGGCAATCGCGCGGCTTCGGGCACGTACGGCGTCGGAAATGGGGAATCTACCCAACGACCGGATGGGGGTGGGCTGACGGTACAAACTCCTTGTTCGCTGCCTGCCTAAGGCGACCGCGTAGGTGATCTACATTCGAACTCTGAGAGATCACGGCGAGTTCCTGGACGAGTTGAGCGATTTCGTGGCGTTGATACGTTTCAACGCCCGTCACAGCGCTAACTTTCGCGTGACTTGTTGGAGCCAGGACCTCGGCCGTGCCGACGAGCTCCTCGCGAAGCCTTTCGCCGGGGCGCAAACCAGTGAACACGATTTGGATGTCCTCCGGAACGCGGAGCCCGTGCAACTGCGCGAGCCGCGTGGCAAGCGTGACTATCCGGACATCCTCTCCCATGTCCAGAACGTACGTCGTTCCTCGCTCCGCGATTGCCGCGCCTTGGAGAACCAGACGCACGGCCTCATCAACGGACATGAAGAAGCGATGGACATCAGGGTGGGTCACCGTCAGCGGGCCCCCCTTCTTGATCTGTAGCTCGAATCGTGGCAAAACGCTGCCACGGCTACCTATCACGTTCCCAAAGCGAACGGCTGTAAACAGAGTCGGCGAATCCCGCAGAGCGCTCACGATATGCTCTCCGAGGCGCTTCGACCAGCCGAGCACGCCGACGGGATCAGTCGCCTTGTCGCTTGAGATGAGCACAAAGGTCTCTGCGCCAACCTCCTCCGCAGTGCAGGCGCAGATCCAGGTCCCGGAAACGTTGACGCGGACCGCCTCGTGAGGTTGCTCTTCGACCAAATCGACATGCTTCAGCGCTGCGGCATGTATGACCACCTCGGGACGCATCTCGCGGAACGCTCGCTGAATGCCGACCTCATCATGAACTGAAGCCACCCGCAAAACCAACTGAGACCCCGCTGGCCCGAGAGCGTCCCGAAGGTCGGTGAGGCCACTCTCATTGTTGTCGAGCATCGTCACGACCGCTGGGCCGAGCGCGCGTACCTGCCGTACCAGCTCGCTTCCGATTGAACCAGCCGCGCCCGTGATGAGTATTCGCTTGCCCTCAAAGGTAGCGCGCAGAGCCCCCATGTCGACGGTAACCTCAGGGCGACCCATCAAGTCTTCGATCGCGACATCACGCAAGGCGATTCGCCCAGTGGGGTCAGCGAGCATCGCGTGAACGGAAGGCACCACAAGGACGCGAGCACCTACGTGGCCGCCCGCTCTTATCAGTGTCCGAATTGTCTCGCGTGGTGCAGAGGGAAGCGCGAGTGCGAGGTTCTGCGCGGACGTCCGCTTCATTGTCGTTGCCAAAGCAGACCGATCGCCCAGCACGGGAATCCCGGCGATGTCGCGACCAACCTTGCGGCGATCGTCATCGAGGAACGCGACCGGGCGAAACCCCGCGCGCTCAGTCTCCAACTGCCGAACCAGCGCGACACCGGCGAGGCCGGCGCCAAAGATAACGAGCGGCTGCCCCCATGCACCCCAGGAGACGCTCTTGCGGAGACGCGGAAGGAGCTTGATATGGCCGAGTGCGAGGTACCCAAGGGCGCCGCCTATGAGCAGGGCGGACAGCGGCAAGGGCCGATCGGTGCGAAACGGTAGAAATTCGACCAATGCGATGAGAAGGACGGCGGTCGTAACGGTTATGGCAAGTTGAACCACATCCCACACCGAGGCGAACCGCCACACGATTCGGTACGTCCGGTAGAAGAGCACGCTGGCCGTGTAGGCTGCTGCGATCAGTGCAGCAGACAGCACTGCTCGTCGGCCGGTGTAGCCAGCGGGAATGCGGCCCCCGTAGCGCACGAGGAAGGCAGCTGCGAAGGCGGCTTCGAGAATCACGATCTCGACCAGCCAAGTAGGCGCGTGGATCGAGAGCCCACTCGCCATCCGGGCGAGGATTGCGCCTGGTCCGAGGACTGGCCGGGAGGAGGGTTCGGAACCGCCCCCTGCCGAACCGCTGAGTGCCGGCGATGTGGATTCAGGGCTCATTGCTGTTAGAAGACACCAACTGGGCGGAAGTCGTGCAATCGTCGTGCTAGTTATCCGCTCCGGAGCGACAAATGATACCGGGTACGCACTTGACCTGCCTCGTGTCTGGGGTGCTTGAGCGCGCCGGGCCAATTCTGAGCGGTCGGGCCCGGTCAGCGGCATCACCACTCTGGGCGGGCGGTTCGCGCAGGCAACACGTAGGGTGGGGCTAAGAACCTCAAGCTTGCGCATCGTATTCATCGGTCGGCTGCTGCCCTTCAACTACGGGATGACGCGGCGCGAAATATGTGGGAGCCGTGTTGTCAGTACTAAGATGTCACGTCGACGCCTGCTGGTTGCTGCCGTTCGGGGGCGTCGCTGTGCTGGCTTCGGCCGTCATCGGCTAGGAGACCGCCAAGCCCCCCTTGTTGCCAAGGCGTGCCAAGCGGGCGCGCTGTTCGTGGCGCAAGATAGGCACCGCGACCGGGTTCCGGACGAGGCGACGATCTTCAAGGTGGTTGTCTCCCCCGCCGACATCACCGGGAACAGTGCAGACGTCGACTCGTTAGTGAACGACCCACAGGCGGTCCGAGGCGAGGTCGGAGACCCAGTTGTTCGTCCGGTTGCCCGGTAGTCGCGCCACCCCCATGATCGGCCACGTGAGCGCGTTTGCCTGCTTTTCCCAGGTGAGCTTGTACCCGCCTCCGGGGGTTGCGAACGGCCCGCTGTAGTCGAACTGCAGCGTCACGCTCTGGCCGGGCGGGACGGTCAGGAGGTAAGCAAAGTCGGCGCGCAACCCTACCGTTGTGATGTCCTCCGCGCTCACTGCCTGAGTTAAGCCTTGTGAAGTCAGCGTGATGCCGTCCAACCGAGCTGTCCCAGGCACCAAGACCTGGACGTAGTCCACGTACTGACCGCCGAGCGAACGGGTCAGGTTGAGCTTCGCGGGCTCCGTTTGCGCCGGATAGCGGTAGGTCAAGACCAGGGTGTCGTGCACAGTGCCGTCGACGGCGACGGTGGCTTGGAGAGCAAATCGACGATCAACGAACAGATCCTGTTTACCCCCCGACAGGTTCGCGTCCGCAACGAGCAGACCATCCTGGGGCGGGTTAGCCAACTGGCCGCCGGCGCCAACCGTGGTCACGACGCCCTGCAACGCCGCGTCGGTGAAGTTCAGCAACACATGCTTCTCCTGAACGCCCCGCCCGAGTGCGCCAATCAGGGCGTTCAGATCGCCGCTGCCCGGCTTCAGCAGCCGGTCGAAGAGCAGCTTCGCGAAGGGCGGCAGGAAGGCCTTGCCGGGGTCACCGGGACGGGCGTGATTGGTGATGTAGTTGATCTCGAGCAGCGCGTTCGCGGCGCTGATCGTTTGCGGGTAGGGCGGCACCCGAACCGGTCCGATCACCTGGAGCATGTACGAGAGTGCGACGGGGTCGACAGAGATCACGCCATCGACCGCGTGACCGGTCGCCTCCCTGTACATGCGGCTGACCGTCGCGGCTGACGTGGGGAAGTCAGGGGACCAGTTGGCGTCCGACAGCTCCCATGGGACGCCGCGGAAGAGGTAGGTATCGAGAGGCCGCGGGGCTGGTTCGGGCGGGATCTTGCCGTTGTAGACGCCCGAGTCACTGAACACCTCCGAGGTGATCTGACCGCGCTGAACTACGACGTCGCCGACGGCTCCGATGAAGCCACCGCCAGGCCGTTCCTCACCCGGGTTGCTGACCAGCACAAGGTACCGGCGCTCCGTACTCCCCAGTGCCGACGGTGCCACCGACAGGAAGTTGAGCGCCAGATGGGCGCTTGCCGAGAGGCTGGTGCCCTTCTGCTGCAAGGTGGAGCGCACCCGATCGAGGGGGCCGACGAGGCCACCGCCAGGAATCTCGGCAATGGCTCTGTCGAGTGCGGTGAGGTCTCCCTGTGCGGCTCGGATCGCCCCTGATTCCGCGCTGGAGGCTTGCCAGAGCCGGGCGAGCGCGCCGCCTGCCGCTGCGGTGGAAGGGACCACCCGTTGCAGCACGGGAAGGAGGTCCAAGCCAAGCTGGGAGCCGTAGGCCCCGGCGTGGCGCATCGCCTGGGCCGCGCGCACCTGGTCGCCAGCCCACGGCAGCCGATCGACCACGGCAGCCACCCAGCCGGTGTCGAGGATCGACGACTTCGTGGTGAAGTCATCGCGAGCTTGACGAAGATCAGCGGCGGCGGCGGCGAACCTGCTGCTATCGCCCTTGGCCAGGGCCAGTTTGACGTCTGTCTCCGCCTGCACGGCTGCGTTGCGCCCGTCCTGCAGCGCTTGGCTGGCTGGGAGGTACTGGACCACCAGGTCGATCGCCAGCGCGGCCAGACCCAACAGCGCGACCAGGCCCCCTGTGGCCAAGACGCGCTTGACCGACCAGCCCCGCTGATATTGGAGGTGTAGCGGCAGCTCTACCGGCGCCGGTGGCGCAGACGAAGCCGCCCGGTGATGGCCACCGACACCAGGACGATTGCTCCGAGGATGCCGACCGCGGAGAGGGACGACGTCGGCTGGATCGCTGGGAGCGTGCTCAACGCGGCAGCGTCGTTGTGCTTCGTGGTGCCGCTACCGCCGGTGGGGGCACCACTTGTGTCGCTCTTGTCCTTGTCGGTCTGCTTGCACTGCACTTCAACGGTGGTGCGGGCGGTGGCGCCAGTCTTCATCTCCTTGCCGATGATGGTGACGTCACGAGAACCGCGATCGTCCTCATCGTCGCCGGAGCAGTTGAAGGTCGCCGCGGTGAACGTGGCGTACGCCTTCCCGTGCGAATCGGTGGTGGTGCACTGCGGCGTCACTGTCCCGCCGCTCGTTGGGCGGACGGAGAAACAGATCTGCTGGCCCGACCTCGGGTTGTCATCTTTGTTGATGTCGTGATCGGTATACGTGATCTTGCACGAACCGCCGGACTGCACTTCGTCACGGGAGCAGTCGATGCTCTCGTGCTCCTTGGGTGTGGGGTAGGCATGCGCGACGACAGACGTTCCGGCCACGGCAGCCACAGCCATGGCCGCAATCAGCATCCCCTTCAGCAGCAGAGTGCGACTACGAGGAGTTCCCGCGGTCATTACCGTCCCCCTTTGGTCGACCGGCCTACAGTGGCACACGGTAACAAAGGCGCCGGGCGATTTGTGGAGCGATCTGGGCGCTGACTGCCTGTTTGCTTTGCGCGGCCGACCCGCTACACTCCCCACCGCGGACGCGGGATGCCCACCGAGAGGCGTTTGGCGCGGACCGCAAGGAAGGGGATCTCGTGTTCGTTCAGAAGAACATGTCGCGTCGGCGTCTGACCGTTGCTGCCGTCATGGGCTTCGCCGTGCTCGGCTCGGCCGCCATCAACCAGGGCGCCTCGCCGCCGGTGGCGTCGGCCCTCTCGCCGACCACCGCCCACGCCGCGGCGGTGAAGGCGTGCCCGGATGCGACCACGCTGGTCACCACGGCCCATACCGCGAACTGCGAGCCCACCAACCAGCCTGAGACCTTCGCCGATCTCGCCTCCAAGGCCAACAGCTACGCCTCTCGCTCGACGGCCCCATTCAGCTCGGTGGCGCCAGGCGCGTACATGGCGGCCCTGAAGCAGACGGCCGCGTTGGTCGCGCCCGGCGGCATGCCCGGCAGCGGGCAGACCTGGGCGCCCTACGGAACGGCTCCGCTCTGCGCCCATCAGTCGACGGGCGGGACGAGCCCATGCCCGGCTGCCGGGCCTGACAACGGCACCTACTCGAACGTGGGCGGCCTCGGCTTCGTCACCCTCTCGGGCCGGATCACCAGCTTCGCGTACGACCCGAGCATCGCCGGCCGCTTCTTCGCCTCCCCGACCGCGGGCGGCGTGTTCGAGAGCCTCGACGGCGGCAGCACCTGGCACTCCATCGGCGACGGCCTGCCCACCCAGGTGGTGGGGGCGATCGCGTACGACGTCCCCCTGCACCGCCTCCTGGTGGGATCGGGTGACAACTCCTTCGGTGGCGATGGCATCTCCGGCCATGGCTTCTTCACGAGTGACAACGGCGGCGGCGCCTGGAGCATGTCGACCGGGTTCCCGGACCTGGCGACGACCTTCAAGGTGGTTGTCTCCCCCGCTGACATCACCGGCAATACGGTCTACGTCGCCAGCAGCAAGGGCCTGTTCAAGTCGAGCAATGGCGGCAACAGCTTCGTCAACGAGAACCTGCCGACCACCCCGGCCGGGTACTCGCCGAACTGCGCCGGCGACACCACGACCCCGCTCTGCTTCTTCGCCAACATCGTCACCGACGTCGTCGTCAAGGGCGCCATCACCTCCGCCAACGCCCCGGCGGGGTCAGTGATGGCGGTGGTGGGCTGGCGCGCCGGGCAGAGGGCCGACAGCCAGGGCAGCTGCACGATGAACGGCAACCCCACCCCCTGCCTGCAGGCGCCGCAGAACGGCATCTACCTGTCCAGCGCGCCGGGAACCGCCGGCAACCCGGGGAGCTTCGTGTTCCAGGACGAGGGCTCGGGCCCGGCGTCGATGCACGGCTTCGCCGTCAACCAGAAGGTGGGGCGCACCGCGCTGGGCGAGGCCCACGGTGCCGGCCAGAACCAGGACGCGGTGTACGCGCTGGTCGAGGACGCGCTCAAGTTCCAGGGCTGCTCCGACGTGCTCGACACGGGAAAGCAGATTCCCTGCAACGGCACCACCGGCACCGGCACCGGCCTCGCGCTGGCGACCTACCTCGACGGCATGTACGCGTCCTATGACTTCGGCCGCAGCTGGACGAAGATCATGGACTACACGCAGACCAAGTACCTGCACACCAACAGCGCGCTCGTCGGCCAGGCAGGCTACAGCCCCGGCATTCAGAGCTGGTACAACCTCTACGTCGAGCCGGATCCGTCGTTCCACGACAGCAGTGGCAACCCGCAGCGCGTGGTGTTCGGGCTCGAGGAGATCTGGGAGAACAACCAGCAGGATCCGTTCCAGCTCGCCGGCCAACCGAACTCGATCCTCCACGATCCCTGGCAGGCGCACCAGACGCAGTCGGTCGCCACCGACCCGTGGGTGGTGATCGGGCGGTACTGGAACGCGTGTGCTGCGCTGAACACGGGCGTGCCGTGCAACTTCAACGCGCAGAACCCGCCGCCGGTCGGCGCGATCACCACCACGCACCCCGACCAGCACGCGGCGCTGTTCGTGCCCGACGGCCAGGGCGGCGTGACCCTGTTTGCCGGCAGTGACGGCGGGGTGTTCAAGCAGCACGTCGGTCCGGGCGTTGACTTCAACAACAACAACTGGGGCGACGGCAACAACCTCGGCCTCTACTCGCTGCAGCCGTACGACGCCGAGGTGGCCAACGACGGCACCGTCGTCGCCGGCAACCAGGACAACGGCGAGATGAAGATGCGCCCCGGCGCGTACGCGGCCGAGATCTACGGCGGTGACGGCTTCTTCACCACCATCGATCCCGCCAACTCCAACAACATCATCGAGGAGTACACGTACGGCGCCGCCAGCGTCACCAATGACGGCGGCACCACGTGGAATTCGGTGCCCACGACGAGTGATATCACCGGCACGAACGCGGACTGTGGCGGGCCGTCCACCAACCTCTTCGCGACGCCGATCGAGCAAGACCCGACCATGGGACACCACGTGGTGATCGGCTGCCAAAAGATCAACGAGTCGGTCGACGCGTACAACTCCGCGGGCACGTGGGTCGCGGTGTACGACCTGGGGACCTACACACCCCCCGGCGGCTCGAAGGCCATCCCCAACATCCCGTCGGCAGTGGGTGTGCGTGGCGCCAACATGTACGTGGGCTACTGCGGCTACTGCGACGTGGTCACCGGGGGGCTGCCGTTCCACAGCGGGCTGGCCACCAACGTGGGTGGCTCCGCCCCGCCGGCCATCGGCACCGGCAGCGGCTGGCATATGGCGTCGGCGCTCTGCAGCGGGTGTGGCACGACCAACGGGCTGCTTCCCCAGCGGTACATCACGTCGACACAGATCGATCCGATCGACCCCAACACGGTGTACGTCACCCTCGGTGGCTATGGCCGGCGCTGGATCCCGCCGGGAGCGCTCGGTGACGCCACCGCCAACGTCGGCACCGGGCACATCTTCAAGAGCACGGACCATGGCGAGCACTTCACCGACATCACCGGCAACCTGCCCGACCTCCCCGCCAACTGGACCCTGGTCCACGCCGGCAACCTGGTGGTGGCCACCGACGCGGGCGTGTTCGAGTCGACGGGCACGGGCGGCGCCAACTGGGGCGTCGTCGGCACCGGGCTGCCGAACACCCCGGTGTTCACGCTGCGCATCAACCCGACCAACCCTGACCTCATGGTGGTGGCCACCTACGGGCGCGGCGTGTACCAGTACGGGTTCACGACGCTGGCGGCTGCCGTGCCGGAGTCGTGGCTTGTGCCGCTGCTGCCGTTGATGGCGGTGCCACTGGTGGGCCTGGTGCTGTGGCGGCGCCGGCAGCGGGCGACCGTGTTGGGAACGCACCCCGCGTAGGTCCTGCCGGGCGGGCGGTGCCGGGCGGTGGTACCACCCAGGGTGCCACCCCTTTGAATCGCGTCGTCGCGGGCCGGTCACGAGAGGGGCCAGGGTTCGGCGCCGCTGCTATCCTGAGCCGCGACGCGACGGTCCGGAGGCCGTCTTCCGCTTCGGCGGGGCGCCGACCCCCACGCGACTTCCAGCGCCCGCCTCCAGCCCCCTGCGATGCACATGAGAACGCGCCGCCTGCCCGCGGCCCTCCTCCTCGGCGCCCTGAGTGCGTCGCTAATCGTCGCCTCGATGGGCGCGATCGATGGCCGCGCGGCCTGGGCGAAGGCGACGACGCCGCCCGGGCTCAACGCCGGGCGGATCTGGTCGCTGGCGTCCTCACCGAAGACGGCGGGGCTGGTGGTGGCCGGGACGGACCATGGCGTGTACGTCACCACCGACTCCGGCGCGACCTGGACCGCGGGCGGGCTGCCGGCGACGCTGCGGGTGTGGGCGGTGGGCTTCGACGTCCGCAACCCCGCGCGCCTGCTGGCGGGGACGGACGGGAGCGGGGTGTTCCTGAGCGTGGACTCGGGGGTGAGCTGGACGGCGTCGTCGTCCGGGCTGAGCGACAAGACCGTGCGCGCGCTCGCCTTCGGCACCGATGGCGTCGCTGCGGGCACAAACCACGGCGTGGCGCTGAGCCCGGACGGGGCGGTGTGGCACGACGGGGGGCTCGATGGCGACTCGATCTCGTCGCTGGCGATCGCGGCGAACACGCCGTCGCTGGTGCTGGTGGCGGCGACCGACCGCGGCGACCTCTCCGCCGGTTACCTCTTCCGCTACGGTGCGTCAGGGACAACCTGGCAGGCGCTGCAGAGCGGGTTGCCCTCGGCCGCGGTGGTGACGTCGGTCGCCGCCGGACCACTCTCCACCTCGGTGACCAAGCGGCCGCTGGTGGTGACCACGTCGAAGGGGACGTTCCGCAGCGGCGACGGCGGGGCGACCTGGACGGCGAGCACGGGCGTGCCCGAGAGCCTGATCCTGACCACGGCGGTGATCAGCCCACTCGACCCGTCGCTCGTGTACGCCGGGGCGGACCAGGGCGGCTCGAACGGCGGCGATCTGCTGCGCTCGACCGACGGAGGAGCGTCGTTCACCGCGGCGGACGCCGGACTGCCCACGAACACGCGCGAGGTGGTGGCGCTGGCGGTCGAGCAGGTGACCCCGCCGGTGGTGCTCGCCGCGCTCGACCCGGCCGCGGGGGGGATGGTGTATTCGGAGACGGACACGACCGCGCCGGCGCCGCCCGCTTTGGTGGCCGAGGCGCCCGGGCAGACGATCCCCGCCACGCTGGCCACGCCAGTGCCGACCGCCCGACCGTCTGCGACCGCCCGGGCGGTGGCGCCGACGCCGGAGCCGTCGTCGGGGCTGGGTCAGTTCCTGGGGTCGGCGTTTCACTGGCCGGTGCCGCTGGTGTTCGAGGTGCTGTTGGTGCTGGCCATCGCATACCTGGGGGTGCGCTGGCGGCAGCGGTACTACGTCGAGGGGCCCCCGTAGCGACCGCTGGCTAGGATGACTGCGTGATTGCGCTGGTCGGGCCATCCGTGCCTCTGGCGTTCCTGGCGGGGCTGGTGTCCTTCCTCTCGCCGTGCCTGTTCCCGCTGGTGCCGGTGTACGCGGCGTACCTGGGCGGGCGGGCGTCGACGCTGCCGGCGACGCACGCATCTGTTGCGGCGCTGGCGGGCGCCGGTGGCAGCGGGTCCGTGGATGTGGCCGCAGCGCGCTCCCCGCGCGGGCGGGTGGCCCTGCGCGTGCCGGTGCTCGGCAACGGGGTGGCATTCGTTGCCGGGTTCATGGTGGTGTTCATCGCGCTCTTCTACGTGCTCCAGGCGCTCGAGGTGACCTTCCTGCTGCACCACCAGACCGCGGTGAACCGCGTCGCCGGGGCGATCATCATCCTGCTGGCGCTGCAGACGATGGGTGTGCTGCGCATCCCTCTGCTGATGCGCGACTGGCGCTTCCACGGCGCGCCGCTCGCCGGGGGCGGCACGCTCGGCGCCTTCCTGCTGGGCCTGACGTTCGCGCTGGGATGGACGCCCTGCATCGGCGCGCAGCTCGGCGCCATCCTGCAGCTGGCGGTGAGCGGTGATTTCGGCGGGCTGCCATTCATGCTCGTGTACTGCGCGGGGCTGGCGATGCCGTTCCTGCTGGTGGCGGTGCTTGCGGATCGGATGCAGGGGGCCATCCGCGCGGTGAACCGGCACATGGGTGTGATCAACATCGTCGCCGGCATCCTGTTGCTGGGCTTCGGCTTCCTGCTGATCAGCAACGAGATCACC
>NZ_JAEKNS010000086.1:0-1949 GCF_016464765.1 Candidatus Aeolococcus gillhamiae
GTTCGGCCGCACGCGGCACCTCGGGTGGCGCTGCCTCGGCGGCTGCTTCGGCTTCGGCTGCGACCCCCGGAGTGGCGTCGACGCGCCGGCGCCGTGGCACGAAGGCAGCTGACACTGCTGTTGCCGACGCTGCCGTGACGGACGAGGCGGCGGAAGACGCCACTGAAACCACGGCGTCCGTCGACGCCACCGCGGAGCCGGCCCACGACACCGGCGAAGGAGACAAGGGGTAATGGGTCAGAAAGTCCACCCGATCGGCTTCCGCCTCGGCGTGTACCGCAACTGGGACGCGCGCTGGTACGCCGACAAGGACTACACGGCGCTGCTCCACGAGGACATCGCGATCCGCAAGTTGATTGGCGGCCGCCTGCGCAACGCCGGTGTGGCACGCATCGAGACCGAGCGGCGCGGCAACGAGCTCACCGTGACCATCCAGACCGCCAAGCCGGGCATCGTGATCGGCAAGCAGGGCGCGTCCGTGGACGCGCTCCGCGACGAGCTGGAGAAGATCACCGCAAAGAAGGTCCGCGTGACCATCCACGAGATCAAGACGCCCGAGCTCGACGCCAAGCTGGTCGCCGAGAACGTCGCCTCGCAATTGGAGAAGCGCATCGCGTTCCGGCGCGCGCTCAAGCAGACGCTGCTGCGCTCGATGCGCGCCGGCGCCAAGGGCTGCAAGATCCAGGTGAGCGGACGGCTCGGCGGCGCCGAGATGTCGCGCCGCGAGTGGGATCGCGGCGGTCGCGTGCCCCTGCACACCCTGCGCGCCAACATCGACTACGGCCAGGCCGAGGCGCGCACAACGTTCGGACGCATCGGCGTGCAGGCGTGGATCTACAAAGGCGATTTCGTCACCGCCACCGGCGAGCCGATCAGCGGCACCGCCGTCCGCGAGACGGACGAGAGCGATGGCAGTGAGTCGCTCGAGCGCGCAGTGCCGGCGGCGCCCGAGGCCGCAGCGAGGGCTCGCGCCACCGCGGAACCCCCAGCGGCCGTGGCCGTCGAGGAATCGGCGACCGAGGTCCGCAGCGAGGCTGAGGCCGAGGACGTCGAGCAAACGCTCGAAGAGGAGCAGGTCGATGCCGAGGAGGAGGCTGCGGTCGCCGCCGTCGGTGTCATCCCCGAAGACGGCGAGAAGGTGGAGAAGCTGGTGTCGAAGCGCAAGGCTCCCGCTGCCGCCAAGAAGCCGGCGACGCGCGCTCCCACCAAGAGCGCGGCGCGCAAGCCCGCCGTCCGCAAGCCGGCCGCGCCGAAGGCCCCGGACGCCGCGGCAGGGGAGGAGTAGCGCCATGCTGATGCCCAAGCGCACCAAGCACCGCAAGCTCCATCGCGGACGGCGTCAGGGCGCCGCGCAGCGCGGCAACCGCATCTCCTTCGGCACGTACGGCCTCCAGGCGATGGGCGTGTGCTGGATGACCAACCGCCAGATCGAGGCAGCTCGTCGCGCCATGACCCGTCACGTCAAGCGTGGCGGCAAGATCTGGATCCGCGTCTTCCCCGACCACGTCATCACCAAGAAGCCCGCCGAGACCCGCATGGGCAGCGGCAAGGGTCAGCCCGAGGGTTGGGTCGCGGTGGTGAAGCCGGGTCGCATGCTCTTCGAGATGTCGGGCGTGACGCCCGATGTGGCCAAGGAGGCGATGCGCCTGGCCGCGCACAAGCTGCCGATCCGCACTCGCTTCGTCGTGCGCGAGGAACCCGGTGCCGACGCGGAGGAGACGGCATGACCGCCCGTGCCATCGCGCTCGACAACCTGCGCGCGCTCAGCGGCGATGAGCTCGCCGCGCACCTGCGCGAGCAGCGCGGCCAGCTCTTCCAGGTGCGCCTGCAGCAGACCATCGGCCAGGTCGAGAACCACCGCCAGATCCGCGCCATCCGCAAGGAGCTCGCCCGCACCATGACCGTGCAGGTGGAGATCCGCCTCGCCGCCGAGCGCGGCGAGCCAGCCC
>NZ_JAEKNS010000099.1:0-3908 GCF_016464765.1 Candidatus Aeolococcus gillhamiae
GCGTCGCGATGAACGACGGGATCCGCGCCCGGGTGATCATCAGCCAGGAGAACACCCCCACGCCTGCACCGCCCAGCAGCGACAGCCCGATCGCCGCCGGGATCCCGACGTGCTGGCTGACCAGCAGCCAGGCGACCAGGACCGCGCCCAGCCCGACCTCGGCGCCCACCGCCAGGTCGAGGGCTCCGGCGGCGATTGGGACGACCAAGCCCACCGCCACCAGAGAGGTGATCGCCTGGTCGGATAGCAGCGAACGCCAGGTCCCCCAGGTTAGAAACGTCTGGGGAACCCACAGCGCGAAAACCACAAACATGAACACGAACATGTACATCGCGGCCGCGTTGCGAAACGCCACAGCGCGCCGCAGCCGAGCTGGCAACCGGTGGCGGGCCGCCTCGAACGACGCAGCCTGCGACCCCCCGTCCGCAGCCTGCTCGCCAGGGACACTCGCCCCCTCAACGCGGCCGGCCTTTAGCCGCTCGGGTACCCTAGCCATCGCCAACCTCGGCCTGAACCAACCGGGCTTCACTCAGCGACTCGCGGGGCACCTCGCTGGCCACTCGGCCGTCCCTGAGCACCAGCACGCGGTCGCACAACAGCACCAGCTCCTCGGTGTCCGAGGAGCACAGCAGCACACCAGCCCCTGCTTGCCTCGCGGCCAGGATGAGCTCGTAGATCGCCGCCTTCGCGCCCACATCGACACCCTGCGTGGGTTCGTCGAGCAGCAGCACCCGCGGACGGACACGCAGCCACTTGGCCAGCACGACCTTCTGCTGGTTGCCGCCGCTGAACAACTTCAGGGGCTGGTCCGGATTGGGTGGGAGGAGGTTGACGGTGTGCATCCAGTAGCGAGTCTCGGCCCGCTCGGCCCGGCCGTCCAGACGGCCGAACCGTCGCCGCAGCGGACGCATCAACGGCAGCGTCAGGTTCTCCCGGACATTCATTTCCATCACCGCGCCGCCGCGACGACGGTCGGCCGGCAAGTACGCCATCCCGCATTCGATCGCGGCTGCCGTGTCATCCGGAACCAGTTCCTGTCCGGCGACCGCGACGCGGCCGGCGGAACGGTGCTGAGCCCCGAACAGCAATGGCGCCAGCTGTTCACGACCAGAGCCCAGGATGCCGCTGACACCGACGATCTCCCCCGCACCCAGCGACAGGGACACATCGGTGAGCTTGTCGCCGCTGAGCCCCGTGACCGTCAAGGCCGGCTCGGCGGGAGCGTCCTGACGCGTGACGGTTAACTCCGCGACCGCGCGCCCGGCGATCAAACGCACCATCCCATCATGATCCAGCCGGCTAATCGGCTCGTCGGCCACCACCCGCCCATCACGCAACACCACCACCCGGTGGGCCAGCGCGAGCACCTCATCCAGCCGGTGAGAGATGAACACCACTCCTGCCCCGGCTCCAGCGATGCGCCGAATCGCCTCGAACAGCACCTGCACCTCGTCGCGATGCAGCGCCGTGGTCGGCTCGTCGAGCACCAGCACGTTGTCCGGCCGGGTCCAGCCGTCCAGCGCCCGGGCGATCGCGACGATCGCGCGCTCCGCCGGCGACAGCCTGCCGACAGGCACCGTCGTGTCGAAGCTTGCACCGAACCGGCCGATCAGCTGCTGCGCGTGGCGCCGCTCGGCGGCGCCGCGGACGGGGGCCAGACCCCATCCGCGGCCTGTCCGGCCCAGCCCCAGGTTCTCGACCGTCGTCAAGATGTCGGCCAGGCCCAGATCCTGATGGATGAAGTGCAGTTCCTCATGGGCCGCCGGCCCCACCGGCACATGACCCTCGGCGTCGCGAACCTCCACGGCCGAGCCGGGATCAGCCTGATATACACCGGCCAGGATCTTCACCAGGGTCGACTTGCCCGACCCGTTATGGCCGAGGACCGCGACGATCTCGCCTGAGTGAACGTCAAGCGATACGTCATCCAGTGCCTTCAGGCCCGGGAACGTCTTCGACATGCCGCTCACCCGAAGCAGCGGCACCGAAACGCTGGCGTCTACGACGCCGGGTGCCATAGCTTGGCGAACCGCTGGGCGTAGTCGGGGTAGCCCGTCCAGCCCTTGGTCGGGTCGAACGTGATGTCCTTCTGCTCCAGGAATTGCTCGGGCACCTCGCCGGCCTGCTCACCCCGATTCGGCTGGTCACCCAGGACCAGACGCGCAGCCGCGTCGACGGCCGTCCAGACCGACACGGGGAAGTCGATGGCCAGCCCGGCCGTCAGCCCGCCGTCCTTGATGTCCTGCAGGTTGCCGGTAGTGGGCGCGAAGCCCACGGTCGTGACGGACAGGCCGGCAGCCTTCATCGCCGCCGGCAGCCCTCCGGCCACCTGGTAGCTCACGAACACCGCAACGTTCGTCGCGGGATGCGCCTGCAGATCAGTCACAACAGTACGCGCCGAAGTTGTCCCGATTGTGGCCACGTCGATGGGAAGGGCACGCACCTTGCACGACTGGCAGTTCTTCTTCAGCTCGTCCTCGAAGGCCTTCTGCACGGTGACCGAGAGGTCGAGGGCGGGCAGGCCATAGAACACCGCGTCGGCCTTGGCGCCCTTGTGCGCGATCACCCAGTCCGCCAGGAGCTTTCCGTTCTGTTGACTCAGATTCGTACCAAGGTAGTTGAACGTGATGCCGTACGGCTTCACGTTCTTGTTGACCTGGATCGAGACCACCTTGGTGCCGGCATCAGACAGCGCCTTGAGGCCACCGCCGTACAGGGCTGGATCGGCCCCGCTGAGGATTACGACGTCCGGCTTTATCGCGAGCACGCTCGACGCGGCGGCCTGCGCCGACTGTGCCGTCGAACCGGCGTTCACCACGGTCAGCTTCCCGCCAAGCACCTCGACCGCCTGCTGGAAAGAGTGGGCCACCTGGGCGCAGACGGGCGTCGAGCACTGCATGAAGGCAAACTTCTTGCCGGCGGCCAGCGGCTTGCTCAACGGCTCGCTCACCGGGAAGGCGCTCGGATGCCCTTGGTAGGGAGCGATCGCAGCCTTCGCCGCGGCCACGTTCGCCCCCGACGCCGATCCCGAGGGCGACGACGCCGATCCCGACGACGACCCCGACCCGCAGGCCGCGACCGACGCAACCGCCACCACCGACGCGCAGGCTGCGGCCACCCTCCAGGCGGTACGGGGGTTCGAGCGCCCTCCCGTACTCCGGGTCCCGAGCTGAGACCGGGCGGTCGGACCGGCAGGACGCGGTTCCTCGGACCGGCCGCGGGCGACGCTGCCGCGCCATAGGTCACGGATCTTGGCGAGCATTGCTCCACTCTCCTGTCGTCTGTGAAGGAAACATGTGATGCTGCTGGCGAGCAGGGATGTCGCTCCCCGCCTCTCGCCGCGGTCTGGAGGCGACGACCGCGCCACTGCGGGGCCACACCGGCCCCGACCCTTGTTGAAACACCCGTATCTTTCGCGTGTCTGAAATCTTGCGGGGGACGACGACAACCTGTCAAGGGGCAAAATGTTTCGCGTGTTCTCGCGACCGCCCGGCCTTGCGCAGCAGCTCGCCTTCGAGATCGAGGAGCTGCTTGGCGCCCGCGGCCTGCGCTCCGGTGACCGGATCGCCACCATGGAGGAGTTGCGGGCGCAGACCGGGTACGGCCGCGCCACCATCGGCGAGACGGCCCGCCTACTCACCGAACGCGGGAGCGTCGAGGTGCGCCCCGGGCGCGGGGGCGGGCTCTTCGTGGCCCAGGCCAGTCCCGTGGTCCGTCTGCGCCGGACCCTCCTGACGGTGCCCCAGGGTGCCACGACGGTTGCGCACGCCATCGCTGTGCGGGATGCGCTCGAGGAGCTGATCGCACTTGATGCCGCGGCAAACCGGACCGACCAGGACATCCGGGACCTGGAGATGTGCCTGGACGTGATGCGGCGCTTCGATCATGATCTGGAGCAGTTCCTGCAT
>NZ_JAEKNS010000040.1:0-66400 GCF_016464765.1 Candidatus Aeolococcus gillhamiae
GTCCAGGCGCCGACGCCGCCATCGAGGACGCGCACGTCGCGGTGGCCGTGGTGGCGCAGCAGCCACCAGGCGCGGGCCGCGCTCAGCCCACCGCCGGCGTCGTACACGACCACCGTCGACCCGCTGGTCACACCGGCCCGCCGCATCGCGCTCTCGAAGACGGCCGCCTCGGGGAGGGGGTGGCGGCCTCGGCCACCGCCCGGCGGTCCGGCGAGGTCGCGATCGAGGTCGACGAAGCATGCTCCGGGGAGGTGTCCACGCCGGTAGTCGCCGGCACCGGGCGGCCCGGTCAGGCTCCAGCGGACGTCGAGCAGGACCAGAGGCTCGGCGCCGTCCATGAGGGCGGCAAGCTCGGCGACTGCGATGGTGGGACCTTGCTCTGCGCCGGAACCCGGGAGGTCCGCTGGACGTTCTGTCATCATGAACCGGCGCACATATGTACTTCCGCGCGGCTTGGATCGGTGACCTCATGGTACGGTTCGATTCGATGATTTCTCGCCGAATTCTCCTGCTCGCCGCCACGTTTGGCGGCGTGGGCATCCTGGCCGGCTGCTCCGCCCCGGTCGCGGGGGGCGGCCCCGCCTCCAATGGCAGCGCCAACGCTGTGCTCGCCGCGGCCGCGCCTGACGTCACCGTCACGCCCGTCGACCACGCCACCGGTGTGGCGCTGGACGCCCCGGTGACGGTCACCAGCAACATCGGCACCCTGACCTCGGTGAGCGTCACCAAGGTCGGCGGCGCCGCCGTCCCCGGCGCCATCGCGGATGACGGACGGACCTGGACGGCCAGCGACGGCCTCGATCTCGCCGCCCAGTACCAGGTGACCGCGAACGCCAGCGGCCCCGGAGGCACGCACACCTCGACCGCCGTGACCTTCGCCACGGTGCGCTCGGTGTCGGCACGCCTGCTCACCACCAGCACGCCGGATGACGGCGCCACCGTCGGCGTGGGCGCTCCCGTCGACCTGCACTTCAACACCTCGGTGCCGCAAGCGCAGCGCGCCGCGCTGGTGCAGCACCTCCACGTCGTCTCCAACCCGCCCCAGACGGGCGGCTGGCACTGGTTCGACGGCGCCAGCCTGCACTACCGGCCCGAGAATTACTGGCAGAGCGGCACCACGGTCACGGTGACCGCCAACTTCCACGGCCTCAACGCCGGCAATGGCGTGTACGGCCTGGCCAGCTGGACGAAGAGCTTCACCGTCGGCGCCAAGCACGTGTCGATGATCGATGACACCACGCACACGATGAAGGTGTACACCAACGACCAGCTGGTGAACACCTGGCCGGTCAGCCTCGGCAAGTCCGGGTTCCGCACCCTCGAGGGCACACTGGTGGTGCTCTACAAGGCGCAGAAGGTGATGATGGATTCGTGCAGCACCTTCGGTGGGGCCGCCTGCCATCCCGGCGGTGCGAACTACTACCACGACTACGTGTACTGGGACACCGCGGTGTCGACCAACGGCTTCTTCATCCACGCGGCGCCGTGGTCGGAGGGCTCGCAGGGGTTCGCCGACGTCTCACACGGTTGCATCAACCTGAGCACGTCGCATGCCGCCACCTATTACAGCTACGCGATCCCCGGCGACGTGGTGATCATCAGCCACACCGGCAACATCGCCGACCTCTCCAACGGCGAAGCCGACTGGCAGATCCCCTTCGCGCAGTGGGACAACAGCGGCGTTGCGCAGGGGTCGAACACCGCTCCCCCCTCGACTGCCGGCGGTCCCTAGCGCAGATCGCGCCGCCCGCCGAGGTGGGTTGGCTAAGCTAGCTCGCGATGTCCATGCGCTACACGATGCGGGTGCTGCGTGCCAACCGCGTCTGGGGCCGCGTCGCGCGCGAGCGCCTCACTGAGCCGATCCACCTCAACCTCGCCTCGGCGGCGGTATGGGCGTTGGGCTCGTACACCCGCAAGATCGACTGGGATCTCATCTACAAGCAGCCGTACGCCTACAGCGTGCTCAAGGCGGCGCGCTTCGCCAAGTACCGTGACATCCACACCGTCAGCCTGCTCGAGTTCGGTGTGGCGAGTGGCGCCGGCCTGATGAACATGGCCGAGATAGCCCGCCATGTCGGCGAGGAGCTCGGCATCAACTTCCGCCTCTACGGCTTCGATACCGGCCAGGGCATGCCCCCCGCGCGTGACTACCGCGACCATCCGGAGTACTACCAGCAGGGCGACTTCCGCATGGACCTCGACGCGCTGCGCGCCAACCTGCCCGCCAACACCAAGCTGGTGCTTGGCGACCTCAACGAGACCATCCCCGCGTTCCTGCAGTCGCTGCCCAGGGGTGAGCCGATCGGCTTCGTGTCGATCGACGTCGACTACTACTGGTCGACGGTAGAGGCCCTGCGCGTCCTCGACGGCGCCCCAGAGCAGTACCTGCCGACCACGGTCATGTACCTCGACGACGTGCTCTTCGACGGACACAACCGGTGGCAGGGTGAGCTGCTCGCGATCGAAGAGTTCAACGCTGCCCACGATCGCCGCAAGATCGAGCTGGCCGCGCTGCTGCCGACGCAGCGCATCTTCCGCAATCCGCAGTGGTTCCGGCAGATCTACTCGCTGCACGTGATGGACCACCCGGTGCGGTCGGAGGTCCGCTCCTCCTCCACCAGCCGCCACATCCCCAACCAGTACCTCGTCGACCGCGGCCACGCCGACACGTTCGAGGTGCCCGTCAGCCG
The DNA here is from genome assembly GCF_016464765.1 of Candidatus Aeolococcus gillhamiae. NCBI lineage: Bacteria > Bacillati > Candidatus Dormiibacterota > Candidatus Dormibacteria > Candidatus Aeolococcales > Candidatus Aeolococcaceae > Candidatus Aeolococcus > Candidatus Aeolococcus gillhamiae. Next base: position 2,691 of record NZ_JAEKNS010000040.1, read on the forward strand.
CTAGCCCGGCGGCGCAGTCCCAGGGTGCGGCGCAGGATCGCCTTCTCCTCGTCGTCGGCCGTCCGGAGCAGAATCAGCACGGCTGCGTAGATCACCGCTGCCACCGCGGTGACCGCGAGCACGGCAAAGCGGCCGTGGGGATGGACGAACGCGATGAAGCCCCCCATCACCAGGCCGGCGATGAGCGGCTTCCAGCAGATGTGCACCAGCCGCAACGTGCCCAGCGCGCCGCGCAGCGCGAACCATCCCGCCGCCACCAGGCCGACCTCGGTGGCGACTGTCGCCCAGCTTGCCCCGATGTAGCCGAACTGCGGGATCAGCACCATGTTGAGCGCGAAATTGATGGCCAGCCCGCACAGCGCCACGTAGGCGTACAGCTTCTGGCGGTTGATGGCGTTGAAGATGGCCGCGAAGGTGTTGTCGACGAACATGACCGCGATGGCGATGCCGAGGATCTGCAGCGCGGCGGCGCTCTGCGGGTACAGGCCCAGGATCTCGTTGAACTGAGGCGCCAGGAGGAAGATACCGACGCTGATCGGCCAGCCCATGATCGCCAGGCCCTTGAACAGCTTCTCCGCCGCGGCCAGCACCCGGTTGGGTGCGTTGCGGTAGTAGATCGACAGCACCGGGAAGATCACCGTGCGCAACGTCGCTGGGATGAACAGCAGCGCCTCGAAGGGGCGGTACGCGAACGTGTACCAGCCCACCTCCGCGTAGGAGCGGTAGTGCTGGAGGATGGGAACGTCGAGCTTGAAGTACACGGTGGTGAGCACGTAGGTGATCGCCAGCGGGATGCCGGCGCGGATCCACGTGCGGAAGAGGTTCACGTCCAGCTCCCAGCGCGGGCGCAGGATGCGCGTGCCAAGCAGGACCGCGATGAAGTACACGGTGGCGAACGCGTAGCCGGCGACGTACGCCCACAGGAAGAAGCCGGTGCCGGCGTGGATGTGTGCTCCGATCAGCGCCAGGACAAGCACCACCGCTGTCTCGGGGATGATCTCGGCAACCTCGAAGTTGAGCCGCTGCAACGCGTACAGGGTGCTGCGCAGAAGCAGCGAGTAGCCGCTCACCACGAGCAGCGCGAAGCCGGGCAGCAGGAGGGACTCGATGCCCGAGAACCACAGGCACCCGGCCAGCAGCGGCAGCGCCACCGCCACCAGGAACAGCTTGATCGAGGCGACGTTGTTGAAATAGCGAGCCAGGTGCTGCGGGTCGCGCGCCCCCTCGCGGATGTACAGCGCGGTGAAACCGATGTCGACAACCGCGCTGACCAGGGCAGTGTAGGTGACCACCGTCTGCATCTGTCCGAATCGGGTGTCACCGAGCGCGTTGCCGATGGCGACGACGCCGATGAGCGCGAGCACCCGCGACGCGACGCGCGCCAGCAGTATGAGGATGGTGAAGCGGAGCGCCCTCGACCCGAGCCCGCCGGTGGAGTCAGTCGTGACGGTGCCGGGCGTCTGCGGCGGCGTCGTCTCCTGCAAGGTGGCTCATTCTACGAATGCAATCGACGCTGCAAGCGGGTTTCGCGACGTACCCACTCCTCGTCGCCCGCGTCTCCCCCACCGCCCAGCCTCGACCACCAGCGGCCCAGCTCGCTGCGGGTGCCGCGCACGCTGCGGCACACCTCGAGCGCGGTGCCGAGATCGCCGGCGCGCTCCAAGCGGATGGCGAAACCGCGGGCGGCGCGCAGGTCGCGGGGGTCCTCGACGTGAAGACGCCGCCACAGCTCGAGCGCCTCCTTCATCTCGCCGCGCCGCTGCAGGACGACGGCGAGGCGGTGCGCGGCTTGACGCGCCCACGGATCGATGCCGGCGTCGATGGTGCTGCGCAGTTCCACCTCGGCGGCGTCGGCGAGCCCGTGGCGCTGGAGGTGGCGCGCGAGGTGGTACGGGTCGGCGGCGTGGGCGGGACGGATGCGCTCGCCACCAACGTGGGCGGCCAGGCGGGCGCCCACCACCACGGTGCTGACGATGTCCTGGAGGTTGTGCTCCACCACCCCGGCGACGACCGCGGGCCGTGCGCCGCGCAACCACGCGCGATAGCGTCCCGGCGCCTCGATGCCGGGGACGTCGTCGACGCGGTGGTGGTTGAGCAGCGACATCTCGGCGTGGCGCAGGGTGCAGGCACCGAGTCGCTCCCGGAAGAGGCGGCGGACCGGGCCGAGCAGGTCGCCGTGGAGGCGCGGCTCGACGCCGGTGGGGTCGAGGCGGTTGAGGGTGCATCGCGCCGCCAGGACGGGGATGTCGAAGCTGCGCCCGTTGTAGGTCAGCCAGAGGCGATGGCTGCGGATGCGCTGTGCGATGGCGGTGAGCATGGCCGCCTCGTCGCCGGGGTCGACGAGCAGGAACTGCTCGCACTCGAGCACCTCGCCGCGCTGGACGCCGAGGGCCACCAGGAAGGCCATGACGCCGCTACCGCGCAGGCCTAGGCTCTCGATGTCGAGCACGCCGACGCCCTCGCCGCTCACCCAGGCGGGGCCGCCGTCACCGGAGGGATGGCCGAGCAGCGCGAGGAGGTCAGCGACCGGCGGTGCCGCTGCGAGGCCGGCGGCCTCGAGGTAGGGGACGAGGTCGACGGTGTGGGGGCGGACGAAGGTGGCGCCCGCCGCCGTCTCGACCACGCGGAAGCCGAGCTCGGCAGCGCGCCCGCCGAGGTCAGGCTCGGGCGGCCTGGGGCGGGGAGCGAATGCGCCAGTGCCGCCGAGCTGGGCGATGCGCGCGCGCAGAGCGCTGACGGTGGCCGCCCTGGCGTCGATCACCCGCGCAGGGTAGCGAACACCTGTTCGCCTGGCAACGGGGTTGCGGGGTTTGGCAGGGCGCCGCGCACGCCCTGCCATCCCCCTACCGGGGCGCTACGGCGTGTAGGCGCCTCCGAAGATGTCGCTGTTGCCGAACCGCGGCGGGCAATCCGTCGCCGGCGACGGCTTGGGCAGGCGAGTGACGGCCAGGAACGACTGCCGGTAGGCGTTCATCACCGGGCAGACCTGCGCCGCTCTCACGTCGTTCCACACCGCCACGCCCGATGTCCGCGTCGCGGACACGTAGTTGTAGTCGCCGAGGAACTCGCAGCACAGGTTGTTCTCCGACGAGCCCCGCGCGTCACCGACCGCGCCGCGATGCAGGGTTCCGAAGCCGCTCAGCGTCTGGTCCACCTGGGAGACGCGCGCGTGGCGGACCACGCCCTGCATCGGGCGCGGCGTCGAGGTGGTCTCACGCCACGGCGCGATGAAGGCGTCGTAGGTGAGGTACACGTTGGTGCCGTCGGGTGAGATGGCGATGGCCGGGAAGTCCGGACGGTCACCGCCCTGCTGCGCAGCCACCGCCTCTGTCCAATGCCGCCCGCCATCCGAACTGGTCCGCACCAGAGCCTTCTCGTGGTTGAGGCCCTGGCGGGCGTCCGACCAGGTCATCACGATCTGGTCGGTGGCGTCCTTGCCGGTCGGGGCGCCGTTGGCGATGTCGATGCTCGGATCGCTGCCCGTGCGCGCGCCGGCAATGCCGTCGAAGGTCAGGCGCGGATCGCCATTGGCGACGTGCACCGGGTCCGTCTTGCCGACGTCGATGACGCTGGTCACCGTGCGCGGGGCCTCGAAGGTGCGGCCGCCGTCGAACGAGCGCGCCAGCATCTGTGCCGAGGTGCCCGGGTAGTTGTCCGAGAGCCACATGACGTACACCACGCCGTGGCTGTCGGTGCGGATGGTGCAGCCGCTGGGACCTGCATTGCCACTGGAACCGGGCAGGATGGTCACCGGGTTGGACCAGCTGCTGCCGCCGTTGGTCGAGCGCGCGAACACCAGCGGCGGCTGATTGTCGACGGCGTTGAACGACGCCCAGCATAGGTAGGTGTTGCCGAAGTAGTCGCTGCTCGACGCGTTGTCGGCCCACAGCGCCTCCTTGTCACTGAAGATGGTGGGGTCGAGCTGGCGCGAGGCCACCACCGGTGCCATCCAGGCGTTCTTGGCACCCGCCGCGGCGTTGGCGACGTTGTCGGTGCGCGAGACCGCGATGCCCTCAGCGCCTTGCGGGATGGTGGTGCTGGTGAGGAAATCGGAGGTCAGGCTTGCGTAGTAGAGGCGCGACCCGTTCGACCACGAGAACCCATGAGGGCCGGGCTTGGGGCCGAATGCCAGCGCCGGGTCGCCGTCTCCCACCAGCCCCTTCTCATAGAACTTCGGCACGGTGCCGATCGGGCCGACCTTGGGCGTCCCGGTGCGCGCGCTCCACCCCGTGTAGGTAGGCTCGGTGTAGCTCGTGCCACCGTTGAACGAGAAATAGACACCGTTGTCTGAAATACCCGGCGTGAATGAGCAGTGGCTGCCGTTGCACGGAGCGTTGTCGATCTCATCGTTGGAGCCCGACACGACCACGTTGGGATGTGTGGGGTCAATGGCGACGGAGACCGCGGGCTCATTCTGTTTGTTGCGCGGAAAGTGCGTGCTGGGGCTGCCGACGTTGACGCGCGTGTCGCGCGTGTTGTGGTCGCTCGCCGTCGCCGCTCCACCCGAGCCGGCGTTGAGCGCCAGAACCACGGGGATCATGCCGAACACCATCAGGCTGCGTCGCATCGCGGTACTTCCTCCACCCTTACGTGTACGTGCGGCTCAGGAGTATCCGCGATTCGAGGCGAGGACTTCAATCGTCTCTACCCCGGCAAGACCACCGAGCGACCGACCGGCGGATGCTGAGCAGCGCCGTTGCGACCGTATACTGCGAGGGCAGCGCAAGCTGCATCCCCCTTCCTGTGGAGCGGTTGGCGGTTCGTCCGCCGACCGCTCCCTCAGGGGCTTCTCCGTTGTGCTTTGCGCACGCCCGGCGGCTCGCGTGCGATGCCGCGGCCCCTCCCTAGAATCGCCCGATGGCCCGTCCCCTGACCGTCGCCTCCGTCGCCTGGTCGGTGGCCATCGCCTCCGCGATCACCGGACTCCTGCTGCCCAGCCCGCAGGAGCGCGTCTCACTCGGCCTCTTCGCCTTTGCCGTGGCCGTGGGCCTGTCGGTGGCCATCGTGCTGATCGCGGACGGCCTGCGCCACCGTGCCCGGCACGGTGCCGGCGTGGCCGGGGCTCAGTCGCCGCTCGGACGCCTCGAGTACCTGCCGGCGGTGACCACCCGGACCAAGCTCATCCGCTGGCGGGGCGGGCGGTCCCGGGTGGCGCGGCGGCGGACCGGCACCAATGCACCGGGATCCCTGCACCTCACGGGGTCAGCGTATCCACCGCGCGCCAGCAGTACCAGGCAGCCGCGGACCGATGCGGTCGAAGCGAGTCCCCGAGCGTCGTGAGCTCCTTCGCGGTGGGCATCGCCGCCTGCCCGTGTATCAGCGTCCAGCCCTTGCGCACGCCGTAATCGTCGACCGGCCAGATGTCCGGGCGGCGCAGGTCGAAGAGGAGGAACATCTCAGCCGTCCACCGCCCCACCCCGCGCACCGCGGTCAGGCGGGCGACCACCTCGTCGTCGGGCATGCTCGCCAGCTGGTCGAGCGGGATGGTGCCGTCGCTGATCTTGGTGGCCAGGTCGATGAGCGCTGCCGCCTTGGCCCCGGACAGGCCGGCGGCGCGCAGCGTCTCGACGGGGCTGGCCAGCACGGCGTCAGGCGTGGGCGGGTCGGTGCCGTAGATGGCGAGGAAGCGGCCGTGGATGGCGGCGGCGGCACGGCCGGCCAGCTGCTGGTAGGCGATGGCCCGGGCCAGGGCGTTGAAGGCATCGCCGCTGGGCGGGCGCGGCGCGAACGGCCCGGCGGCGCGGACCACGGGTGCGAACGCCGGGTCGAGACGGACCAGGCGCTTGGCGATCGCCGCAGGCGACCGCAGCGGCTTGGTGATGACCGGTGGCGGCGATGCCGCGGCCGTTGTGGCGCGCACGCGCGTGACCGTACCGCGCCGCCGCCGATCAGCGGGCCAGGTCGAGAAGACGCAGCGTGGCCGACTTGCCGTCCACTCGCGCGCGGCTCGGGCCCACGCAGGACGGGCAGCCCGTCTCGCACCCACAGCCGGTGACCAGCTGGGTGCTCATGCGCACCAGGTCGGCGCTTCGCTCGTGGCACCGCTCGGCGAAGCCGACACCGCCCGCCACCGAGTCGTAGATGTAGACGGTGGGCCAGCCCACCTCCTGTGCGATCGCACTGCGATCGGCCGACGGACGCCACCCGGGCGTGAACTCCTGCGGTTCGGTCGCCGGCGCCACGGCATCCGCTCTCGGAGTGCCGAGCACCGCGGCGGGTGACGGACTGGCGCGCAGCTGCGCCTGCGCGCCGATGTCGCGCGGATCGCACATGCAGAGCAGGGAAGCCGCCGAATGGAGCACCGCGGCGAGACCGCTGAGGCCGGAGTCCAGCCCGGCGCGGTCGATGCCGGGGAGCTGCTCCGGGTCGAAGGCGGTCCAGGCGGCGATGGTGTGCAGGTCCTGCTCAGGCAGGGTGATCGGCCCGGCGCCGATCGTCTCCTGGGTGAGGAAGCGCACCTTCTTGTAGATGGTGGCGAGCCGGCTGACCCGGACCTCCCCGAGCGAGCGGCGGCAGACGTCGCCGACCGGGCCCTGGTAGCGCTCGAGGATCTGCAGGGTGGTCCGTGTCTCCGCGAGCGTGAAGTGATCGACGCTGACGGGGTGGACGTAGGCCCGTTTCTCCTCCCAGTCGAGCCGCTCGACGTGGAACTGGCGGCCCTCGTGCAGGTAGATGGCGTCGTCGTGCACCAGCACGGGCGCGGCGAACTGGTCCACCTCACCGATCACCCGGCCATCGCTGCCGGGACGCCCACCCCCGCTCCCCGCCCACGGGCCCTGCGGTCCCTGGCCCGGCCCTCCTGCACCGGTGGAGGTGTCGATGATCACCACGTTGGTCGCAGCGGCGCGGCGCAGGGAGATCGCCTCCGCCGGGAAGGCGTCAGCAGCCCAGTGGTAGCGCGAGCCGCTGCGGTGGACGAGGCCGTCGTCCCTGAAGAGGTCGAGGAGCGCGCCGGTGGTGTCAACGCCGGCCTCGCCGAACGACTCGCCGGTTTCGAAGGCGAGCTCGAAGGCCGCTGCCTGGAGGTGTCCGCCGAGCACGAGCAGGTTGTCGGGGTTGATGAGTCCGTGCTCGGGGGGCGCCTCGAGGACGTAGCGCGGGTTGTTGACCAGGAACTGGTCGAGCGGTGAGTCGGTGGCGATGAAGACGCCGAGCGACTCGGTGTTGCGCCGCCCTGCCCGGCCGAGCTGCTGCCAGGTCGAGGCGATGCTCCCCGGGTAGCCGACAAGGATGGCCGCATCAAGGTTGCCGATGTCGATGCCGAGCTCGAGCGCGTTGGTGCTGACGACCCCGCGCACGCTGCCGTCGCGCAGCCCGGCTTCGATGGCGCGCCGCTCCAGCGGCAGGTAGCCACCGCGATAGCCGCGCACCGGCCCGGTGCCGCCCTCGCGCGGCGCCGGGTGCAGCCGTTGCAGGTAGGTGAGCAGCACCTCCACGCTGGAGCGGCTGCGGGCAAAGGCGATGGTCTGCAGGTTGCTGGTGAGCAGCTGGGTCATCAGCCGCCTCGCCTCCAGCGTCGCGGACCTGCGCACTCCCATGGTGCCGTCGACCAGCGGCGGGTTCCAGAACCACAGCCGGCGCGCGGCACGGGGAGCGCCGTTGCGATCGACCAGGTGAACCGGACGTTCGAGCAGCTTCTCGGCGAGCTCGCGCGGGTTGGCGATGGTGGCGCTGCACGCGATCACCGTGGGATTGCTGCCGTAGAAGCGGCAGAGGCGGAGCAGGCGGCGGAGGACGTTGGCGAGGTGCGAGCCGAACAGGCCGCGGTAGGCGTGCAGCTCGTCGATGACGATGTAACGGAGGTGCTGGAAGAGACGGACCCAGCTGGTGTGGTGCGGCAGGATGCCGCTGTGCAGCATGTCCGGGTTGGTGACTACGATGTTGCCGTCGTTGCGTACCGCGCGGCGCAGGCCCGGAGCGGTATCGCCGTCGTAGGTGGCGGCGCGCAGGCCCTCAGGAAGATGCTTGGCGAGGTCCTGCAGGCCGGCGAGCTGGTCCTGCGCCAGCGCCTTGGTGGGGAACAGCCACAGCGAGCGCGCGTCAGGGTCGTGCAGCCACGCGTCGAGAACGGGGGCCGCGAACGCCAGCGTCTTGCCGCTCGCCGTCGGCGTCACCACCACAACGTCCCGGCCGGCGAGTGCGTGCTCGATGGCCTCGGCCTGGTGGATGTACGGACGGTCGATGCCGCGCCGGTCCAGCGCGGCCAGCAGGCGGGGATCGAGCGGCGCCGGCCACTCCGCGTATTGGGCGGCGTTGGCCGGGATCAGCTCCTCATGGACGATGCGACCCTCGACGGTGGCGCTGGCACGCAGCCGTGCCAGGGCGCCGGCGACCGGATCGGCGAGGGTGGCCACGGTGGCGGAGTGTAGCGAACATCCGTTCGGGTGGCAATGCTCACCGCCCGCTCAGCGGGCGCGGATGTCCTGCCGGCTGAGCCGCGGACCGTAACGCGGCGCGCCGCGACCGCCGGACATGAGCAGGCGGATGACGCGGCCGCGCTGGCCGGCGTAGGGCTCGAGCAGCTGGAGCATGCGCGCGTCGTCGGCTCGCGGCTCGCCGGCGAGCGCGTAGGCAACCGCGTTGGGCAGGTGATAGTCACCGAGCGGCACGGCGTCCGGGTCGCCGTGACTCACCGCGGTTACCTCGGCGGCTGTCCACGGTCCGATGCCAGGCAGTGACTGCAGGCGGACGCGGGCCTCGGCGGCGGGCAGGGCGGCGAGCGCGTTGAGCGAGCCGGCGCGATGCGCAGCAGCCACGATGACGGTCGCGCGCCGGCGCTCGACGTTGCACTCGTGGAAGGTCCAGTACGGGGTGCGCGCGATGCGACCGGGGTCGGGCGGGAGGAGCAGGCCGGCGTCCCCGGGCGCCGGCTCTCCGAGCCGGGTGACGAGGTCCCGGTAGGCCCGGCGGGCGTCGAACCCGACCACCTTCTGGGCAAGAACCGACCAAACCAGGGCGTCGAACACGGCGGTGCCGGAGGTGAGGCGGAGGCCCGGCGTGCGCCGCCGCGCCTCCGTCACGACGGGGTGCCGCGGCCGGAGTGCGGTGGGGTCGTCATGGAGGCCCGCCAACCGCGGAGCGAGCTCGAGGGCCTGCACGGATCCGGGGCCGACCGCCCCGGCGACGAGTTCCCGACCATCGACGCGGAGATGGAGGGTCGCAGGGCCGCCCGGGGTGCGCAGAGCGCGCCACACCTGGCCGACCGCGACGCGGGTGGTGGGGTCGTGCGTGCCCTGGCGCAGGGGGAACGTGGTGGTGGCCAGGTCGACCGGAAGGTGGGCTATGGGGAAGCGCCGCTCGGGGACCGGGACGTCGGCAACCGTGGTCACCCGGTCCACGATAGCCGGGACCTGGCCGCGACCTGGTGGCTCGTCAGCGCGGCAGGCGCCACATGGTCGTCACGACAGGCCCGTTGCCCGGGTAGGAAAACTCGCCGACCGGCTCAAATCCGACGCTCCGGTAGCGTGCGTCGTTGCGCGGGTTCGACGACTCGAGGTATGCGGCGTGATGCTCGGCGTCGATGAGGGCCAGGTCGTGGGCGAGGAGCCACATGCCGGTGCCGCGACCGCGATGCTCCGGGTGCGTGCCGAGCAGCGAGAGGTAGTAGTGCGGTTCGGCGTGCGGATGCGCAGCGTCGAAGCGACTGAGAAGCTCGCGGAAATCCGCCTCCCCAGGGCCGAGTTGAAGGGCAAACTCATCCACCTGAGCCTCCTGCTCCGGCCCCAACTCGGTCTCTCCCGGTGGGATCCACACGGAGGCCGCGGCACCGCCGTCCGCCAGCCAGGTCCACGAGTGGCGGATCCCGCCCTCGACGAACAGGTGCCACAACGGTGCGCGCTGTTCGAGGGGGAGGGTCCGCAGCGCGCGGCTCCACAGCGGGTCCTGTGCCAACGCCAGGCCGAAGATCGTAGCGACCAGGTCCACCTCAGCCGGGGCCGCACGTCGCGCGGACGGCGGATTCTCCATGGGCGCGACTGTATCGGATGGCCGCTGGCCGCCAACGCGCGGCGCATTTGTCGCGTCTGTCGTTTTGCGGTCCGGCGCGATCGGGTACAACGTGGGGCAGTGGCCACAGCCTTTCAGGACTATTACGCGATCCTCGGGGTGCCCAAGACGGCCACCCAGAAGGAAATCAAGGCCGCCTTCAGGAAGGCGGCGCGCAAGCACCACCCCGACCTCAACCAGAACGACCCCGCGGCCGAGCGCCGCTTCAAGGAGATCAACGAGGCCAACGAGGTGCTCAGCGATCCCAAGAAGCGCGGCCTCTACGACGAGGTTGGCCCGCGCTGGCGCGAGTATGAGGCTTGGGACAAGGCGGGACGTCCCGGCCCGTCCCCGTTCGGTGCGGCGCAAGGCGGGTTCGGCTCCGGCGGCGGTCCCCAGGTGGAGTACCGCACCGTCTCGCCGGACGAGCTGGAGAGCATGTTCGGCGACGCCGACCCCTTTTCCGACTTCTTCCACTCGATGTTCGGGCGCTCCTCCGCCGGAGGCGCGCGCTCGCGCACCCGGGTGGCGCCGCGGCGCGGTGAGGACGTCGAGGGGACGACCGATATCACCCTGGAGGAGGCCTACACCGGCACCAAGCGAATCATCGAGCTGAGCGGCGGCGGACGGTCGCGCCGCGTCGAGATCAGCATCCCCGCCGGTGTTGCCGACGGCGCCCGAGTGCGAGCCGCCGGCCAGGGTGGCGCCGGCAGTGATGGCGCCGGCTCCGGCGACCTCTTCGTGCGCGTGCGGGTTCGTCCGCATCCCCGCTTCACGCGGGACCGCAGCGATCTGCGCGAGCAGGTCGAGGTGCCGCTCGACGTCGCCCTGCTGGGCGGTGAGATCCCGGTGCGGACGCTGCGGGGCACGACCGCCCAGCTGAGCATCCCTCCCACCACCCAGAACGGGGCGAGGCTGCGCCTCCGCGGCCTGGGCCTGCCCAAGCTCCATGGCGACGGCCATGGCGACCTCATCGCGGAGGTGTCCGTGCGCCTGCCCAGCCAGCTCACACCCGCGGCCGAGCGGCTCGTCGAGGAGCTGCGGGCGGAGCGGGAGGGCGGTGCGACGACCTAGGTGCTGATGCCGAACAGAGAGTGGATCCGAGCGCGCAGGTCGTCTTCGCCGATCGCTCCCGGGACCACCGTGACGAGCCGGCCGTTGCTGTCGTAGAACGCGGTGACCGGCATCCCGCGGGTGCCGAGGGCATCGTGCAATCCGCTGGCCTGGCTGCCTCCGACGTCGCGCGCCAGCGGCCAGCCATCGATCCCGTACTGGTGCGCCATCGCCTGGCCGTCGCCGGTCTCCTCGGAGTCGATTCCCGCGAACGTGACCCGGCCCGAGAGCCGGTGGGACAGCGCGGCCATCCCGGGCAGCTCGCCGCGGCAGGCGGTGCACCACGAGGCGAAGAAGTCGAGCACCACGGGATGGCCGCGCAGGTCGGCCAGCTTGAGGGTGCCGCCGCCGTTGAGCCGGGGCAGCTCCCAATTGGTGGCGCCGGTCGACGTGATGGCGGGCTGGGGCGCGGAGGACGTTCCGCGGATCGCGAAGAACACCCCGGCGATGACCACGACGAGCACCATCGCTGAACGCCATGCGAGTGCGCGCGAATGCGGGATGGTCACGCCGCGATTGTCCCACTGCAACGCGCGCGCACAGCTCCAGCTACGCGTTGCCGGCGGCGTCGATCCGGTAGCGGAGCAGCAGATGGTTGTCGGCGCGCCGCACCGAACGCAGCGTGCCGCGCCGCGTGAAGGACGGTAGCGCGACTCCTTCGACAAGGCTGCGCCGCTCCGCCGAGTGGTTGCTGCGACCGGCCAGCTGCGGCGCCACCGTCAAGAAGAGATCGATCGGCACCCGGCCGTCGAGCAGGGTGCCGAAGAGGTGCGGGCCACCCTCGCACAGGACCGGTCCTCCCTCACTCAGCTGCCGCGCCGCCTCGACGACGGCCGCCGCGGAAACCGGTGCGGCGCTGGTCGGTGCGCCGGTCCGGGCCAAAGCCTCGGCTGCGGGGAGCACGCCGTCGGCGGAGAGCACGTGGAGCGGCACGGCCGGCCGGCCCACCGCCTCGGCGTCGCGCGGCAGCACGTTCGAGCCGGAGACCACCAAGAGCGGGGCGGGGTCTGCCGGTAGTCCCGCCGCCGCGCGCAGCGCATCCATGTCGGCAGCGCGTTCGGGCGCCAGCGCGCGCGGCGTCCACTGGTGGTTGGTGGTGGCCCGCAGCGTGCCGACGCCCACCACGATGACGCCGGCGACCGAACGCAGCATCGCCATCAGGGTGCGGTCGGCAGCGATCCCTCCGCCCACTGCGCGCGAGTCGTCCGTGTCCTTGCCGAAGCTGACGATGCCGTCGATGGTGCTGACAAAGTTGACCGCAACCCGGTCGCTATCGAGACGCAGGGCGGCGCCGTACTCCTCCTCGAGGACGCACCGCGGCGGCGACGTCTCGATCTCGGCGAGAACCTCGAAGAGGCCGGACGGCTGCACCTCAGGCGCCGGTGTGCACTCCCACCGCCGTCCCGATGCCGTAGGTGACGGCAGCGACGACCGCGGCGATGACGATCTGGCGCAGCGCGGTGCGCACCGGTGAACGCCCGGTGAAGTACGCAAGCGCGACCCCGACTGCGAGCGCAGCCACGGCCCCGAGAATGATCGAGGCCAGCACCGCCGCAGTGCCGCTGCCGAAGAACCAGGGGAGGAGCGGGACCAGGGCGCCCACCGCGAAGCTGCCGAACGAGGAGGCCGCCGCAGCGGGGGGCGACCCGATCGAGCCCGGATTGACACCGAGCTCCTCGCGCGTGTGCACCTCCAGCGCGAGCTCGGGATCGCTGGCCAGGGCGGTGGCCACCTCTTCGGCCGCGCCCACCGGGACGCCGCGGGAGACGTACAGCGCCACCAGCTCCTTGTGCTCAGATTCGGGGTGGCGGCGCAGCTCCTCGCGCTCGATGGCGACCTCCCGCTGGATCAGCTCCTTCTGGGCGCTCATCGAGACGTACTCGCCGGCGGCCATGGAGAACGCACCGGCGACGAGCCCGGCCAGGCCGGCCAGGCGGACCACGCCCGCCGCGGGGTGGGCGCCGGCGACGCCGAGGATGAGGGAGACGTTGGTGAGCAGACCGTCGCTCACACCGAAGACGGCCGCGCGGGCGGCGCCCCCCTGGACATTGCGGTGATGCTCGGGGCGATGTGCCGGAACCTGCATCGGCACCGCCGGCCTGACCTTGAGCTCCACGCTCAAGAGATTACTTCGCCAGCGGCAGAACGCGGACTCGGCCGCGTCGCTCATCCGCCTGGGAGGGGCGGCTGGGCGCGACAGTCCGTACCGCCTCGCCGGGACGGCCGAAGTAGTAGCCCTGGGCGCAGTGCACACCCAGGCGCTTCAGCGACTCGGCCTCCTCGACGGTCTCCACGCCCTCCGCGACCGCCGTCGCGTTGATCTGCTCGATGAAGTAGATGAGCCCGTGCAGCAGCGCGCGTCGCGCCAGGTCACGATGGATATCGCGGATCAGTGACATGTCGAGCTTGACGATGTCGGGCTTGGTGCTGAGGATGTGGCTAAAGGTGGCGAAGCCGGCGCCGGCGTCGTCGACCGCGTAGCGCATGCCCCGGAAACGAAGCCGCGCCACCGAGCTGTTGAACTGCGGGTAGTCGCCGATGGCAGCGTGCTCGGTGACCTCGATGACGATGCGGTCGGTGCCGTTCTCGATGAGCGTGGCGAACTCGGTGCTGACCGCAGTCTCCGGTGACACGTTGATCGACAGGTACGTGTCGGGCGGGAGGGTGTCGAGGTGCTCGAGCGCGGACCGTACCGCGGCCAGCTCGAGCTCGGGCCCAAGGCCCACCTCCTCGGCGGCGGCGAACCAGACGTCGGGCGGCTGCGGGGTCTCCCCCTCGAAGCGGGCCAGCGCCTCGAAACCGACGGCAGCGCCGCTGACCAGGTCGACGATCGGTTGCAGGACGGTGGTGAGCCGCCCTTCGCGCAGCACCGCGCGGATCTGGGCGCGCTTCTGGCGGCGGGCAACGGCCTCGCGCTCCTCGCGCTCCAGCTGCTCGGCGTAGATGCGGGCGAGCATGCGCATGAAACGCACGTCGCGCTTGCCCACGCTGTGGTCGGGGCTGCGGCTGACACACGCCATCGATCCCCAGACGCGCCCATCGGGCAGGCTGACCGGCACGCCAACGTAGCTGCCGATGTTGGCCTCAAGGGTGACCTCCATGGCGGAGGCGATGGGGTCGGCGGCCGTGTCGGGGATGGCCTCGCTGAGGACGCCCTCGGTCATCGCCTGGCAGTACATCCAGCCGCGCGGGACGCGCAGCTCCGAGCTGAGCCGGAAGAGCGCGGCATCGCCGGCGACATGGCGGAAGACCTGCTCGCCACCGGCGAACTCGGCGACGAACGCGACGTCAGTGTCCAGGTATTCGCGGGCCGCCTCGAGGATGTCGTCGATGAGCATCCGGGCGGGCTCCTCGAGGGCGAGCGTGGTCAGCGCGTTGTCGCCGGGCGTGCTCTCTCCTGCGATCACATTCCGTCCATGTGGTTTCTTCGGCTCCGTCACAGGCGACACTCTGCGCTGTATGCCGGGCCTCGCCCCGTGGTTTCCGCCCTGCGACACACCTGTGACGGGTCGAGCAGAATTTTCGGGTCAGCGGGTGGCGGATCCGACGGCTCGTTCCTTGAGGAGAGCCTCTCCATCCAGACCGCCGGCCGGCAACCCCGGCGCGTCGCAGCTCTCGGCATCACGGCCGATCTCGGCGTTGAGCGCACCGCCAAGCACGATGATCTGGGAGAGCAGGAAGAAGTAGAAGAGCAGCACGAACACCAGCCCGAACGTCTGTCCCCACTGGGGCGCGTTGGTCACCAACTTGAAGTACAGCGGGAACACCAGGGTGAGCGTCTCGAACAGCACGCCGGCGGCGATGGCGCCCGCGACGATGTCGCGCACGTGCTGTTTGCGGTGCGGCACGACGTAGTAGATGATCCCGAAGAGCAAGCTGGCGTCGACGATGCCTGCGCTCACCTGGAGAAGGATCCCGGCCACCCCGCCGTGCAGGAAGCCCGGCAATCCGGGGATGGACTGCAGCAGTGAGAGCAGGCTCCCGCTGAGCAGCAGCGGCAGCGCCATGACGATGAAGACCACGACCATGCCGATCGCCATCAGCTTCTGCTGCAGGAAATCGCGCGACTTGCAGGGGTAGAGGCTGTTGAGCCCATTCTCGATGGCGCTGAAGAGGCTGGCGCCTGACCAGAGCAGGCCGAGGACGCCGACGATGGCGAACAGCCCGCTGCTACGCCGGAAATCGTTGAGAGCGGTGATCAGCTCGCAGGAGCCGCCGCTGCTCTGCTTCGCCTGGCAGGACGGGAACGCGGCCAGCACCTGCTGTTGAATGGTGGCCCGCGTGGATGGATCGTGCAATGCGAGCCCGACCGCGCTGATCACCAGGAACACCATCGGGAAGAAGGCGAAGAACAGATTCCAGGCGATGATCGTCCCCCAGTTCGGCCCCTGGGCGTTGAGGAAGCGGCCGATCGCCCGGACCGGGAGCGACCGGAAGAGCCTGTCCTTCACCCCGGCGATGCTAGGCGATGGGGGCGATCCGCTCGGAGTACAGGGGATGGTCGCGGAACACCGCCATCAGCTCGACGTCGGTGAGCGCGCCATCACGCCAGTAGTGGCGGCGACGGATGCCCTCGCTGACGAAACCCGCCTTCTCGTAGCTGCGCCGGGCACGGTCGTTACCAGCGTACACGTACAGGTGCACCTTCTCCATGGCCAGGAATCGGAACGCGTACTCCACGGAGAGCACGCAGGCCTCGGTGCCGTAGCCCTTGCCCCAGTGGTGCGGCGGACCGATCCAGATCCCCCAGCCGCAGTGGCGATTGTGGTGGTCGATGTCGTGGAAGCCGGTGGATCCGACGAATGCGCCGTCGGCGATGGACTCGATGGCGAAGTTCAACGCGCCCGGGGTGGCCGGTTCCGTTGTCCAGGCCCTCGCCTGCTCCAGGGTGTACGGCCCGTGCGCCCACTGCGCCAGGTACGCCACCACCCGCGGGTCGGCGAGGGCTTCGGCGATCGCCGGAGCGTCGTCGGGGCGGAACGCGCGCAGCCGTACCAGCTCGCCTGTTATGTCCATCTCAGGAGGGGACCGCGGCCCGCTCTAGCTCGGCGATGATGGCGTCGGCCACCTGCGACGTGCTCACCGCGGTGGGATCGTCGCGGCTCGACTTCATGTCGTAGGTGACATTGCTGCCGTCGGCGACGATGGCTGCGATCGCGGCCTCGAGGCGGTCGCCGGCCTCCTTCTCGCCGATGTGTCGAAGCATGAGCACGCCGCTCAGCATCATCGCCATCGGGTTGGCGACGTTCTTGCCCGCGTACTTCGGCGCACTTCCGTGGGTTGCCTCGAAGACGGCTATCTCATCGCCGGTATTGGCACCGGGCGCGAGGCCGAGGCCGCCGACGAGGCCGGCGCAGAGGTCGCTGAGGATGTCGCCGTAGAGGTTGGGCATCACCATCACGTCGTACAGCTCGGGCTTCTGCACCAGCTGCATCGCCATGTTGTCGACGATGCGCTCCTCGAACTCCATCTGCGGGAACTCCGTGGCCACCTCCTCGGCGACGCGCAGCCAGAGCCCGTCGGTGAACTTCATGATGTTGGCCTTGTGCACGGCGGTCACCTTGCGGCGGCCGTTGTCGATCGCCCACTTGAAGGCAAAGCGGAAGACGCGCTGCGTGGCCGTGACGCTGATGGGCTTGATGCTGATGCCGGAGTCGTCGCGGATGCGCCGGCCGCCGAGGCGCTCGATATTCTCGATGAGGTCGAGCGTGTCCTTCTCACCCTCCGCGAACTCTATGCCAGCGTAGAGGTCCTCGGTATTCTCACGCACGATCACCAGGTCGACGTCCTGGTAGCGGCTGCGCACCCCGGGGTACCACTTGCACGGACGCACCAGGGCGAAGAGGTCGAGCTCGCGACGCAGCGCCACGTTGACACTGCGGATGCCCTTGCCGACCGGGGTGGTCAGCGGGCCTTTGATGGCCACCTTGTTCTTGCGGATCGAGTCCAGGACGTGATCGGGCATGGGCTGCCCGAACTCCTCGACGACGTCGAGCCCGGCGTTCTGCACCTCCCACTCGATGTCCACGCCGGTGGCGTCGATGACCCGGCGCGCCGCCTCGCTGACCTCGTAACCGATCCCGTCACCGGGGATCAGGGTGATGGTGTGGCGCGCCATGGAACTGCCTCCTTCGTCTCTTTCCGCGGCGGAGTCTCGCAGAAGGCGATGGGAGGAGGACGCAGTTCCCCCTTGGTCTCCTGCGACACTGGCACCGTGTGGACCGCCGGCCTGCAGGAATGGTTCCAGGCCAACGGCCGTCACGACCTGCCGTGGCGGCTGACCACAGACCCCTGGGCGGTGCTGGTGAGCGAGGTGATGCTCCAGCAGACGTCGGTGGCGCGCGTGCTGCCGCGCTGGGACCGGTTCATGACGCGCTGGCCGAGCGCGGCGGCGTGTGCCGCCGATCCGCTCGACGAGGTGCTCCGCGAGTGGCACGGGCTGGGGTATCCACGTCGGGCGCGAGCGTTGTGGCTGGTGGCCGCGACGGTCAGCGAGCACGGTTGGCCCCGCGACGAGACGGGTCTGCGCGCGCTGCCCGGGATCGGCGTGTACACGGCGCGGGCACTGCTGGCGTTCAGCGACCTCGGCGTGGACGCGCAGGCGCCCCCTCGCGACGTCAACCTCGGGCGTGTGGCCGCGCGCGCAGCCCTCGGGTGCGAGCCACATGAGGTGGCGCCGGCGCTGCTCGACACCGCTCTGGTCGTGGGCCGGCCGCCTGCGATGTCGATGCGCGACTACAGCTACGCGCTGTTCGACGTTGGCGCCACGCTCTGCCGCGCCCGGCCCGACTGCGCCGCGTGCCCGCTCCGTGAGGCCTGCGCCTGGCGAGCTGGCGGCCGCGCGGTGGCCTTGGCCGCACCACCCCAGGCGCCGTACCGCGGCAGCGTCAGGCAGCTGCGCGGCGCGCT
Organism: Candidatus Aeolococcus gillhamiae; assembly: GCF_016464765.1. NCBI lineage: Bacteria > Bacillati > Candidatus Dormiibacterota > Candidatus Dormibacteria > Candidatus Aeolococcales > Candidatus Aeolococcaceae > Candidatus Aeolococcus > Candidatus Aeolococcus gillhamiae. Next base: position 20,697 of record NZ_JAEKNS010000040.1, read on the forward strand.
GCTCGAGCAGGCTCTGCGCACCCCACAACCCACTGCAGGCGAGCTGGCGATGGCAGTCAGCGCCGTACCCGGTGCGACCGCTGACCGCATCCGCGCAGCGCTCGACGGGTTGATCGCTGACGGGCTGATTGCGGGCGAATTGGCACTGCGGCAGTAGGATTCGGCGGTGGCAACCTTCTCTCCCGCGCTGGCCGAGGTCCGGCGCACACTGTGGGAGCGAACGGAGTTCTCCTTCATCCCCGACCGCAACATGCCTGCCCTGGAGGGCACGGCCGCGCAGTCCGGGCAGGCGCGGATCCTGTTCGCGGGCTTTCCGTCCGACTACAGCCTGGCGTTCCTTCTCGCGCTGCTGGAGCTCGACGTGCAGGTGGTCGGCATCCTCACCTCGCCCGGCGCGCACGAGGCGATCCTCGGCGACAACGCGCTCAGCAGGATCGCCGATCACCTCGAGATCCCGCTCCTGCGCGCGTGGCGCGTCAACGACGAGCATTCCATCCTCGACCTGGCCGCGCTGCGCCTCGACGGCGTGGTCATGGCCAGCTTTGACCAGATCATCCACTCGCGCGCTCTGGCGGTCCCCAAGCACGGCTGGATCAACATCCATCCCAGCGCGCTCCCGGCGCGCCGCGGGCCCGAGCCCGTGTACTGGACCATCGCCGACGGTGACCCGATCGCCGGGATCACCCTGCACCGGGCTGTGCCCAAGGTGGACGCGGGGCCGATGCTCGCCCAACGCACCGTCGAGGTCTCGCCGAGCGACACGTCGGGGACGCTGACGCGACGTCTCTGCGAGTTGGGAACTGAGGTGCTCGGCGAGGCGGTGAACCGGCTGCTCGCAGATTCGCCCGGCGAGCCAATCGATCTGACCGGCGCCACCTACGCGCCGTCCGTCGGTCACCGCCACATCGACAACGCGCCATCCGTCGACGCGGGCCTGCGCCTCATCCGCGCGGGCGTGCCCAACATGCCCGCGTGGACGGTGATCGACGGCCGCATCGCATATGTGCTCGCGGCGCACAGCGGTGCGCCCGCAGCAGGGCTGCCAGGCATCGTCGTGTCCGATGGTGAGATCGCAATCGACGAGCATCGACCGCAGTGCGGATGCCATCACAATCTGGTTTCCTGCCCGCACCGTCAGGAATGAGCCAGTAGGATCACCGACGTGGACAACTCGCCGATCCTGGTTGTCGAGGATGACGACCTGGTCCGTTCGTTCCTTTGCCGGGCCCTCGCCGGCATCTACGCTGACGTGGATGCATGCGCGACCGGCAAGGACGCGCTGCGCGCCGTCGACGCTCGTCGCTTCGGCGCGATCCTCCTCGACGGCCTACTCCCCGACACCCACGGCATCGAGCTCGCCAAGCAACTCATCGTCCACCCCAAAGCGACCCGCAGTGGCATCTGCTTCGTCAGCGGGTCGCTGCGCCACCCGCTGGTGATGCGCGACGGTGTCAGCGCGCTGCCCAAGCCACTGCGCCTGCGCGAGCTGCTCGAGGCCGTCGGCCTGCTGATCAGCTGGTCCAAGGACACGGCCAGCGCGCCGGCAGCACGACTGGCCGCGCTCAACGTGCTCAGCGCCGGCCTTCTGGTCACCTGACCGGATGCCGTCGATGGAGTTGCCGCCCATCTCCCAGCTGCCGTGGGCGGTTGGCCACGACCGATTCCTGGCCGCAGCCGGGGCGGTGACCGGGGAGGGGGCCTGCTGCCTTTTCGTCATCGACGAGTCCATCCCCGCGACCGCCCGCTCCGGGTATGCAGCCCTGGTGATCGCCTACGCCCGCGCCAACGAGCCCGTGACCATCCTCGAGGGTGGCGCCGCCGCGCTGCTCATCCGCGAGGGCGGTGTCGCGTCCGGACAGGTGGCCGCGCGACGGCTTCTCCAGCAGATGAGCAGGCTGGGCCTTCAGGACACGCTGCGGGCCGGCGTGGCCCCGCTCGGTGGCGGCGTCGACGCCGCGCTGGCCAGGGCACGCGAGCTCGCCGTGGGCGCGTCCGCGGGCGAGGTGGCCGTCTCCGCCTGAACCGCGCCCTGAGGGTCAAGGCAATCGAACCACTGTCAGAGTCGCCCGATGCCGTCGAGTGACCGGGGCCAGGTGACCGCGCCCAGCGAGGAGACGGCGCACCCGGATCCGGGCGGCGTGGCAGGGCGGTCCGTGCCGCGGCGGACTGCGCTCGTCGTGCTTGCCACCTACAACGAGCGCGGGAACCTGCCCATCGTCCTCGAGCGGATCTGGGCCGCGACGGACATCGACGTGCTGGTCGTCGATGACAACTCGCCCGACGGGACCGGCGCGGTCGCCGACCGGATTGCCGATCGCGAACCGCGACTCCAGGTGATCCACCGCGCGGGCAAAGCGGGGCTGGCCAGCGCGCTGTTCCGCGGCTACGCGCACGCGTTCGAGCACGGCTATGAGCTGGCCATCGAGATGGACGCGGATCTGTCGCATCCCCCCGAGGCGCTCCCAGCGTTGATCGCGGCGTGCGCAACCGCCGACGTGGCGATCGGCTCGCGTCGCGTCCCGGGTGGTCGTGTCGTCGGTCGTCCCGTGTGGCGAGTCGCGTTGACCGCAAGCGCCTGCATCTGGGCGCGCGCCGTGCTCGGTCTGCCGATGCACGACTGCACCAGTGGCTATCGCTGCATGCGCACCGAGGCGCTGCGAGTGATGGACTTCAGCCGCATCCGCTCGAGTGGCTACGGGTTCCTGATCGAACTCGACTGGGCGATCAAACGAGCCGGCCAGCGAGTCGTCGAGATTCCGATCACGTTCAACGATCGCGCCCACGGGCTGTCGAAGATGCGGATCGGCATGATCCCCGAGGCAATGATCATGGTGCTGAAGCTGCGCTTGCGCCTGGTGCCGGCAGCGGTTCGCGACCGTGCCGAGGTGGCTGCCGGCAAGTCGCGCTGATGCGATCGTGGTTCGACCGGAATCGGCCGCAGGCGCTCATGCTGCTGGACATCGGCATCGTTGTGGTGATCACCGTGGCGAGCCGCCTGCCCGTCCTGGGAGTCGGCGAGATCGACTGGGACGAGGGCGTGTATTGGCTGTCGATGCAAACCATGCAGAGCGGTCATGCACTGTACGCATCGGTGTACAGCTCGCAGCCTCCTGCGTTCCTGCTGTTCACCGAGCCGCCCTGGGCGCTGCTCGGCGGCGGCATCGTCGCCGCGCGCGCGGTCATGCTGGCCTGGGGCGCGATCGCGGTGGTGAGCGGCGGCGTGATCGGCTGGCGCCTGGGCGGTCGTGTGGCGGCGCTGGCCGCTGCGGGGACCCTCGCGGTCGACCCCATGATGGTCCGCCAGTCCGTGATCCTTCAGGCTGACGGGCCGGCGACTGCGCTGGGCGTGGCGGCGGTCGCCCTCGGTGCGCTCGCCCTGACCTTGAGAGGCCCGCGCTGGCGCACCCTGGCGGCGGCGCTGGCCGGAACCGTCCTGGCGCTCGGCTTCCTCACCAAGCTCCTCGATGTCGCCATCGTCCCGCCCCTGTTGGTGGTGCTGGCCAGTCGCGGCGCCGGGCGCCGGTTGCTGCCGGCCGCGATCGTAGGCGGCCTGCTCGCCGCCGCGGCGACCCTGCTCCCACTGCACGACGCCTGGCAGGCGATGTGGAACCAGTCGGTCGGACTGCACCTCGACACTCGGTCGGCGACGTCCGGCATCAGCGTGCTCGACGCCCTAAGGATTCGCTGGCACCTTGCCGTGGTGGCGCTGGTGGGGGCAGTGATCGGCTGGCGGCGACATCGCCTCTTGGTGACCACCGGCGTGGTGTGGCTGACGGGCGCGCTGCTGGCGATGTCGGTCACGCATCCCCTCTGGCCCCACCACGCGGTGGTGATGTCGCCTGCCTACGCGCTGCTCTCCGCCGCCGGCGTGTCGGCCGCATTCGAGTGGCTCGGCCGACTGACACGTCGCCACGTCCGGGCCGCCACCGCGGCGTTCGCCGCGGGGCTCATGGCGGCCGCGGGGCTCTTCCTCTGGTCCGGCCTCCGCGGGCTGCAACCGACCACCGATTTCCGCGCGCTGGCGAGTGCTCTCGGTGCGCACACGTCCGCGTCGGCTCAGCTTGTTGGCGACGATCAGTACGTGCAGGCACTCGCGCATCGCGCGGCGCCGCCCGGGTACGTCGACACCTCGAACACCCGCCTGTATGCGGAACCGGGCGCGCTGCAGGGGCTGGAGGCTGTCGCCGACGGCTCACGGCCTGTCTGCGCCGTGCTGTTCTCGAGCGGGCGATTCGCGCATCTCCCCGGCTTCACGGCATGGGTGTCGCGACGGTACCCGGTGGTCGTGGACCTCGGCGCCTCGCGTTCCCTGTACATCGCTCCCGGGTGCGGCTGATGGGATCCGCTCTGCAGCGGGGCCATCGTCTCGGCCCAGTGACGGCTGTCCTCATCGTCGGGTTGGTGACGCGAGCCGTCCTGGTTCCCATCACCCACGGATCCGATTTCACGGTCTGGGACCTCGCCTCGCGCGCGACCCTCGACGGGGTCAACGTGTACGCCCATCACCCAGCGTACAGCGGGGGCCCATACCCGTACTTCCCCCTGTTCCTCTATGTCGAGCTGCCCATGCAGTGGCTTGCCCTGCACACAGGTGTGTCGTTCACCATCCTCGGCAAGCTGCCGATCGTTGCTGCCGACCTGCTGGCCACCCTTCTCGTCGTGGGCGAGCTGAAGCGGCTGGACGTCACCACGCGGCTGCAGGCCATCGCGGCGGCGGTGCTCTTCCTCAATCCGCTGGTGCTCTACAACGGCGCGTTCTACGGGCGGTTCGACAGCGTCTGTCTGGCGCTGTTGCTGCTGGCCTTTCGCGCCTATCAGAGAGACCAAACGGCGACTGGGCGCTTCTCGATCTGCTATGCGCTGGCGATCGCCGCCAAGACCTTCCCCATCTTCCTGCTGCCCTGGCTCGCCCGGCACAACCGCAGCGGGATCGCGCGCCGGCTCGTCACGGTCGCCGGCGTCCTCTTCGTTGTGGCGGCGCCCTACCTCATCACCAGCCCTGCAGCGTTCGCGACCGACCTGCTCTACAGCGCTGACAAGCTCCCCGGAGGATTGTCCTGGCAGGTAGTTCTCCACGGCTTCCCCGCCGGGCTCCAGGTCGGCACGGGCGATGTCCTGCTCGGCGTCTTCGTGGTGGCGGCGGCCGCCATCGCCTTGGTCGACGATCTCGCCCTGGCGGCAGCGGCGACACTGGTCGCGTTCCTCCTGCTCAGCAAGCAGGTCATCGAGCAGTACCTGATCTGGCCGCTGCCATTCCTGATTATCGTCGGCGCCGGGCGCCGCTCCCGGGCGGCGTGGTTGCTGATCGCGGAGGTCACTCTCGCAGGCATGCTGGTCAACGCCCACTACCATCCATTTGGCGTGCAACCGGTCGCGCTCAACGTCGTGTTGGCGCTTGCCGTCGCGGCTACGCTGGCCTGCATGATCCTCAGCGAACACACCCGCAGTTCGATCGGGAAGGCCGGCGGTGCTCCGCAGGCGGGCGCGGCGGCCGCTCACGTCGCGGTCGGGGCCGGCAATTAGCGTGGACAGCGCCATCGAGCCTCGCCCAGCCAGTAACCCGTCGGCCCCGTTCGAGCGGCCACGCGAGCGGAGCACGCAGCTGACCCGGGGCATCATCGTGGCGATGGCCGCGCTTGCGCTGGCGCTGGGCTTGTACCAGCTGAGTCGCCCCAACATGCTGTTCGGGGTCAGCGAGTACGACGACGGCGCGTACTTCGGCTCGGCCATCCGCCTCGTCAACGGCGCCCTGCCGTATCGCGACTTTGTGCTGGTCCAGCCACCCGGTTTCACGCTCCTCGCCAGTCCGGTCGCGCTGCTGTCCCACCTCATGGGAACCGACGCTTCGCTCGCCGTCGCGCGGATCTTGATGCCTATGGTGGCCGCGCTCAACGTCGTGCTGGTTGGGGTGCTGGTACGCCATCGCGGTCCGGTCGCAACCCTGGTGACAACCGGGGTGATGACGGTCTTCCCGGCAGAGATTCATGCGACGCACACGCTCCTGCTCGAGCCGTTCCTCGATCTATTCTGCCTGGTCGGCGCCGTGCGGATCTTTGACGGCGACCGGTTCACCAGTCGAACCCGGAGCCTGGTCATGGGAGGGTTGGCGTTCGGCTTCGCAGGCTCCATCAAGGGGTGGGCGCTGATTCCCGTTCTGGCGATCATCGTGCTCTGTTTGCCGCAGGTCCGCCGCCGGCTCATGCCGTTCGCGAGCGGCGTGGCCCTCGGCTTTGCGCTTCCCACGCTACCGTTTGCGCTGCTCGCGCCGGCTTCGTTCTATCGCGAGGTGGTGTCGACCCAGCTGGGCCGGATCGCGGGATCGGGACGCGTCGGCGTGGGCACTCGTCTTGGCGACCTCACCGGATCCTCATCTCTCACCCCCAACGCGGGGTCGAGCCTCGGCGTTGCCATCGTCCTGCTGGCGGCGCTCATCGCGCTGACGATCGCAACCGTTGTGTGGCGCGGGGGACACCCGACCACCTTTGAGTCGTTCGTGTTCGGATCCATGCTTGGAATCGGGGTCCTGCTCATGGCCCCGGCGGAGTTCTACGATCACTATGCGGCGTTTTTCGCGCCCTTCGCGGCGATGGCGGTGGGCTGCGGAGTGGGGTTGGTCGCGGCGCGGGCGACTCGCCGCGTCGCGATGGCCGTGGCGGCAGTCGGGGTTCTCGCACTTGCCGCCAACCAGGTGCGGGTGGTGAGCGGGCTCCACGGGACGGACCTGACCTCCACCGTGGGCGCCGTCATCCCCGCGCACTCGTGCGCCCTGTCCGACAGCGCCGCATACCTGATCACGATCAATCGCTTCGTCTCCGACCGGCCCGGTTGTGCCGACAACATCACCGACCCATACGGCACCACCATCTCCAACGGCGGCCGCACCGCCGCCGCGGTGGCAGTGTGGCAGCATGCCATCGAGAACGCTGATTACCTGGTGCTGTACTCCATCCGCAATGGCAGAATCCCTTTGGTGCCAGCCCTCCGCGCCGAAATTGCGGACGACTTCAGCAGCGTGAAGACGGGCAGCCTGATGGTCTTTGTGAGGAACGGATTCCCCATCGGCTAGCGCATCAGGTTGTGGCGTGCCGAGGGACAGGATCGAACTGTCGACACCAGGTTTTTCAGACCTGTGCTCTACCAACTGAGCTACCTCGGCGCGGTCGGGTAGTGTAGCGGGGGTTACCGCACCCTCCCTGTGCCCGACCGGCTGCAGGCCGGCGGCCCTCCTACAATCGAGCGATGAGCCGGGTCATCCAGGTACGCGTGCGACGGGTTCCCCTCGAGGCGCGCGAGCTGCTGCAGGAGCGATTCGGCGGTCTCGTGAGCGGCCGTGAGTGGCGTGACGGCACACCCTGGCTCGCCGATTCGTTCTCGCGCGACCTGCTGCCCCAGCTCTTCTTCGACAACGCGCAGGAGGAGGCGCGAGTGGCGGGCGAGGAGCGCCCGCTGTCAGCCGCCGGGTTCGTGAGGATTGCCGGTGACGAGGCTGATGCGCTTGCGCTCGCGTTCATCGCCCGCGCTGTGTCTGAGCACCTGGCAGCCGACGTCGAGCTGCGTGACCCGGACAACCCCATCGCCAAGCTGCGCCACGTCGTGCTCGTCAGCGGTCGCCTGCGCAACGGGCTCGCGCTGGAGAGCATTCTCGTGCGCCGCGTCATCTATCGGCGCATGCCGGATGGATCACGCATGGAGATGATCCCGCCCCACGGGCGGAGTTCCGCGTTCGGGCAACGCATCGGCGACCACGGAGACAGCAGTTGGAGCTTCATCGTGCACGACATCCGCGTCGTCGATGAGTCCTTCCTCGACGCTGAGGCTGAAGCGATGCGCATCTTCCGTGGCTTCCGGGCCATGCCTTCCGACGATCGGGCATGAGGGCGGTGGTGCAGCGCACCGCCCGCGCCGCCGTCAGGGTCGAGGGTTCGACCGTCGGGCACATCGGCGCCGGACTGCTCGTCTTGCTGAGCGTCGGTGCGGATGATGGTGACGCCGTCGCGGTGCGACTGGCCGGCCGTGTGGCCACTCTGCGCATCTTTCCGGACGACGCCGGGCGTATGAATCGTGACCTCACCCAGGCCGCTGGAGCGGTGCTGGTGGTGAGCCAGTTCACGCTCCACGCCGACACCTCCAGGGGTCACCGACCATCGTTCATCCATGCCGGGGCAGCGCGGGAGGCTGAACGCCTCTACGGCGTGTTCGTCGCCGCGCTGCGCGATCTCGGGCTCCAGGTGCAGACGGGCCAATTCGGCACTCACATGGAGGTGGAGCTGGTCAACGACGGCCCCGTGACGCTCGTCCTGAGCAGCGGTGAGGACGCCTGGAAGGCCGACGCCGGCTGATTCGCCCCTCAGCCGCCGCGCCGCGCCCGCAGCGACACCAGCTGTTCGTTCTCGCCACCCGTGCCGGCGTAGCGGAAGAGCTCCGGAGGCCGCCCCCCTGTCCCAGCCGGGGAGCGGAACCTGGGCACCCTGGCCCGCAAGGCGGCGACCTCCCGGTCGGGCACAGGGCGCAGCAGGCCGCTGTCGCGTAGCTCCTGGATGCGGCGCCGGAATGTGCGATCGCTGCCCTCTGGGCCGCCGTGGAGCGCCACGTGGACGCGCAGCAGATCGTCGCCTGTGAAGACGTCGCCCAGGAGGGCGGCCGCGCCACCGACCTGCCGGGCGTCCTGCCTGAGCCGCTCGGTCGCCTGGCGGAGCGCGGCGCTGTCCCGCGCCTCGAGCCGCAGGCCCCTCCCCGCTGCCGACCAGGCGCCGGGGCCGGACACGTCCCCGGCCGGCGCGGTCGCGTAGTACCAGGCGGTGACGGTCCGAGCCCCCCGTCCGGGGTCGTCGTCGATCTCCACCAGATGGAGGCGATCGCCGCGTCCGCCGCGTTTCGAGCTGAGGTCGACGCCCGCCGTCGCGGCCAGCCGGAGGGCGGCGGAGGCGAAGCGCTCGCGCGGTTCCACGTCGCCCTTGGGGAGGCCGCGACGCACCGTGAGCACCTGGAGCGCGCGGCTCGGAGCGACGCCCGGATCGGCGTCGAAGCCGAATACCGCGATTCCCGCTGCGATCCCCGCCTGTGCTCCCCGCGCCATGATCAGCCCTCCTTGTTTAGGCTGATGATGGCACAAACTGGCGTTTGAGAGTCCCTTGGCCGACGCGACTGACGCGCTCGCCGTGCAGCGGCACTGGGCCGGGAGCCCCGCGGAGAGGGGGCGGGACCGCCGTGGCCCCGCCCCCGCGTCTCAGCGGCTTGCCGCCTTCTCCCGGGCGTCTGCGGCGGCCACGTCGGGCACGTCCGCGCGCTCGTTCGGCACCGATCCGGTGACCTTCCTCGTCGTCGGTTGGCGCGGGCCGGCCGAACCGAGGTTGGCCAGACGGCGGTGATCCTCCGCGGTGAGCTCCTGGGTGGCCAGCGGCTCCAGCTTGCGCACCGAGTCGATTGACACCTCGATGGCGTCGGCGACCCGACCACCGAGGTCGTCGTCGATGAGCAGCAGGTGCCACGCCATCCGCTCCTGGAGGAGCTTCTCGCACTGGCCGAGCGCGTCCGAGAGGTTGCGGACGAGGTCGTCGCGCTCCCACTCCTCCATCGTCTGCCAGCGGTCGGCGGCCTGCTGGTAGTCGTTGCGGCGCGGGATGCTGGCGCGAGTGAGGCGACCGCTGATCACCGGGCCGGTCTCGGCCGGCCCGCGTGCCTCCGCTTCGGACAGTCCACCGCGAAGCGAGGGCTCGTAGGTGATGTGCGGGTTGGTGTGGCCGTCGACGCTGTAGGCCATCTGTCCGTCACGCTGGTTGGTGTTGACGTGCACACCCTCGGCCGGATGGTTGGCCGGCAGCTGCAGGTAATTCGGTCCCACCCGGTAGCGCTGCGTGTCCGAGTACGAGAAGGTGCGCCCGACCAGCATCTTGTCGTCGGAGAAGTCGAGCCCGTCGACGAGAACACCTGTCCCAAACGCGATCTGCTCGTTCTCGACGAAATTGTCGACAACTGCACGGTCGAGCACCATGCGTCCCGCCGGGCGCAGGGGGAACTGGTCCTCCGGCCACACCTTGGTGTCGTCGAGCGGATCGAAGTCGAGCTCGGGATGCTCATCATCGCTCATGATCTGGACGAGCAGTTCCCACTCGGGGTGGTCACCACGCTCAATGGCGTCGCGGAGGTCGAGGGTGGCACTGCCCAGCTCGGTGGCCTGCACGAAGGCCGCCTGCGCGGCCGTCAGCGAACGCACGCCCTGCTTGGGATGCCAGTGGTACTTCACCAGCACACTCTCGCCTGCCGCATTGATCATCTTGTAGGTGTTGACGCCGAAACCCTGTTGGTGGCGGTAGTCGCTGGGGATCCCGCGCGGGCTGAACACGAACATGATCATGTGCATCGATTCCGGCGACGCGGCGATGAAATCGAAGACGCGGTTGGGATCCTGGCGCTGGAAGGTGACCGGGTCCGGCTTCTGCGAATGGATGAAGTCCGGGAACTTGATCGCGTCGCGGATGAAGAAGACGGGAAGGTTGTTCCCGACGAGGTCCCAGTTGCCCTCCTCGGTCTTGAACTTCACCGCGAAGCCGCGCGGGTCGCGGGCGACCTCCGACGAGTCGCGGCCGCCGGCCACCGTCGAGAAGCGGATGGCCAGCGGGGTGCGCTTGCCCTTCTCCTGGAAGAGCTTGGCGCGCGTGTACTTCGACGCCGGCTCGTCGCCGATCTTGCCGTCGGCCTCGAAATACCCGTGCGCGACGGTGCCGCGCGCGTGCACAACCCGCTCGGGGATGCGCTCACGGTCGAAGTGGCTGATCTTCTCGAGGAACTGGTAGTTCTCGAGGGTCGCGGGGCCACGCGAGCCGACGGTGCGCTGGCTCTGGTTGTTCCAGATCGGATGTCCCTGCCGATTGGTCAGGTTGCGGCGACTCTCGCTCACGTTCTCTTGGGCCTCCTTCACTTGCACCGAACCGCGCCCTGGCTCGCGGGGGGCCACACCAGTATGTGCCAGAGGCAGCCGCCAGCGCGTTCGACGGGCAGTGGGCCAGCCGTCGCCTACTCGAACCGGGCGGTCGACGCGCCCAGGAGCGTCTGCACGGCCGCACTCGTCTCCGTCGGGCTGCCTTGCGCAACCGCCACACCCTCGGCGAGGAGGAGGTCATGGGCCGCCCAGATTCCGAGGTTCAGAACGGAGGCGAACTCACGGAGCGTGACGCGTCCCTGGCGGTATGCGTCGAGAGCGTCGCGCTTCGACAGTTCGCGCAATCCAATGTCGACCAGTTGCCGGATGGCAGTCGATCTGTCCTCGCGCCGCTGGCTTGCGAACATGTCGATGCGCTCCAAGAGATCGTCATCGAGTGTGGTGTTGACCCTGACCGCTTTCCTCATTGAAGCTGCTCCCGGTACGCATCGGCCAGCTCCTGCGTAATTCGCCCGCTCGCTTCGAGTGCGCTCAATCCTTCAATGCCTTCGCGTGCGGACATCGATCGGTTCTTGACCGCGAGGATGACCAAATCAGCGGTCCGAATCCACGCAATGCCGAGTGAGCGGGCCCTGCGACCGAGCGCAAGATCGTTCGCGATCAGCATGCCAATGCTCTGAGCGGCATCGAGAATCCGTGCGTCGACCGGGGCACTCCCAGAGGTCGGGGTCTGCGGAATGCTCGCCACTGCGGCCGATAGCGCAGTCGCGTCTGGGTAGCCGCCTCGGCGCCCCTCATCAACGATCTCCGCGTGGACCACGTCAACCAGGACCGGGTCGACAGAAACGGTGCGGAGGATGTCGAGCAGCCCAGCCCTCGCCAACGAGATCCAAGTCGAACTATCGACCACTGCACGCATGCGTGCACAGTAGCACACTTAGTGTGCGCGGACCTCTGTGGGCGGGGCAGGGATCGAACCCGCGGCCTTCTCGGTGTAAGCGAGACGCTCTGACCAGCTGAGCTACCCGCCCAGAGCGGCACTGTACTGCCGCTCAGCCGCCATGGGCCGCTAGCGCGGAGCCGGCAGCGCGTCCACCTCTGACGTCGCCAGCGACGTGTGCACGGCATCCTCGTCGATGTGCGCGATCTGCGCCGCCACCACCTCGTGCTCCTCGCCAACCAGCGGCAGCCCGCGGCGCACCGCCACGCCGTGAAAGATGTCGGCGCCCTCGTCGGCGAGCACCCGCGTCACCGTCCCGATCTCGCCACCCTCGCGGTCGAGCACCTTGTGGCCCTGCTTGATGGCCCCCCAGGCGAGTGTCTCTCCGGCCACGCGGCCACCTCCAGAACCCGGCAGATTCGTCGCTCAGGATAGGGCCGCCGGCGCTCCATCCGCCGGCTCCAGCCGGCGCAACTCCCCGTCCAGCCCGGCCACGATGACCAGGTCGGCCATCCCCAGGAACAGGCCGTGCCCCACCACCCCCGGGATCGCATCGAGCCGCGCTGCCAGCCCCTCGGGATCCGCGATTGGCTCGAACGCCCCATCCGCGATCAGGTTGCCATTGTCGCTGCGCAGCGGCTCCCCGGCAGAGTCCAGACGCAGCTCGAACGATGCTCCTGTCTGGTCCAGCAGCGTCATGGTGTGGTGCCAGCCGAACACGAGCAGCTCCACCGGCACGAACCCCGCGAGGTGCGAGCGCAGCTTGCTCTCGTCGGCGACGACGACAAAGCGCGACGCCGCCGCGGCCACGATCCGCTCCCGCACCAGTGCCCCGCCCATCCCCTTCAGGAGGCGCAGGTCGGGGTCCACGGTGTCCGCGCCGTCCACCGCCAGGTCCACGCCGACGGCGCCGAGCTCCATGAGCGGGATGCGCTGGCGCGCGGCCAGAGCGGCGCTGGCCAGCGACGTCGCCACCGCAGCCACCTGCAGCCCGTCGGCCACCCGCGCCCCCACAGCCTCGATAAACCACCGTGCGGTGGTCCCCGTGCCGAGGCCCAGCGTCATGCCGTCCTCGACCAGCAGCGCAGCGGCTTCCCCCGCGGCGCGCTTGGCGGCCTCCTGATCCATGGAGCGGCAGGCTAGCAGCCGCCGCGCCCGGAAACTAGGCGATGCGGCGGCGCAGGTCCTCGAAGGCGATCAGCTGGTCGGCGCCGTCGGGCTGGCGCATGAACGCCTCCTGCACGCCGAAGATCGCTTCGATGAGCTCAGCGGGATTCACCCCGGGCCGGGCGATCACTCCCCGGCGCCGCAACGCGATCAGCACCCGGCTGGGGACGGCCCCGCCGCGAAGGTTCACCTCCTCGAGCTGGGTGAGCAGGCCATCGAGTTCGCAGAGCGCGTCGCGACGAGACGCTCGCCTCTCCTCCTCCTCCTCGGCCCAGGACAGCTGATTGAGCACACGATTGCGGACGAAGGTGGCCATCGGCGGATCCCTCGGGAAGCGCGTCCACTCGGGGGGTGGGAATGATGTGATGAAGACGATCCGAGCGGGTGGGCGATCCTGGGGCCGCATGGTAGCGGTTTCGGTCAGCTTTGACCAGAGGTTTGTGGGTTTGCGCCGGCTTGTTGGCGAGGAACTGGTACTCCGGCGACAAATCTTCAGACCTGTGTGACCTCCAGCGCACCCATCAGACAGGGACAGCCGCCGCCTCCGCAACCGCGCCGCGCACCGCCTCGCCGCCCCGCTTCGGCCGGCGGCCGACCACCCGGGCCAGCTCTGTGGCAAAGCGCACCGCGACGTCGTGGAGCCTCGGCGCAGGCCGCACGCCCAGCGACGCGAGCGACGCCACCCCGGCGCCCTCGATCCCGCAGGGGATGACCTGACCGAACCAGTCGAGGTCGGTGCTCACGTTGAGAGCCGCGCCGTGGGTGGTTACCCCCGACGCCAGCTTCACCCCGATCGCCGCGAGCTTCTCCTCTCCGACCCAGATACCCGTATAGGGCGGACGCCGCATGGCCACGACGTCATACGCCGCCACGGTGGCGATGAGCGCCTCCTCGAGCGCGCGCAGGTGGGCCACGACGTCGCCGCGTCCCGGCTCGCCGGGCATCGGGAAGACACCGGCGATCTGGAAGATCGGGTAGGCGACGAGCTGTCCCGGCCCATGGAACGTCACCGAGCCTCCCCGGTCCACGTCCACGTACTCCGCTCCGAGCGAGAGCAGGTGCTCGGCACCGCGCGGGACGTGCGCCGCTGAGCCGTTGCGCCCCATCGTGTACACCGGCGCGTGCTCGACGAGCAGGACGACATCCTCGATTGCGCCCCGCGCCCGCGCCGCCGCCAGGTGCCGCTGCAACGCCCACGCATCGCTGTAGCCGACGCGGCCGAGCCAGAGGTACTCGAGAGTGGCCACCGTCAGACCGCGCTCGCCGCCACCGCCTGTTCGTGCGCGTGGTACGAGCTGCGCACCAGCGGCCCGCTCTCCACGTGGCTGAAGCCCAGCCCCAGGCCACACTGCTTGAGCGCGGCGAACTCCGCCGGCGTCCAGAAGCGGATCACCGGGTGGTGCTTCAGCGAGGGGCGCAGGTACTGGCCGATGGTCACGATCTCCACGTCGTGGGCGCGCAGGTCACGGAGCAACTGCTCGACCTCGTCCATCTCCTCGCCGAGGCCCACCATCAGCCCGCTCTTGGTGCGGCTGCGCGGCTCGAGGCGCTTGGCCTCCTGCAGCAGCGAGAGGCTCTGCTGGTATCCCGCCTTCGGTCGCACGCGCGGGTACAGCCGCTCGATGGTCTCGAGGTTATGGTTGAAGATCTCCGGCACCATGGCCATGACCACGCGCAGCGAGTCGACGCTGCCGTTGAAGTCCGGGGTGAGCACCTCGATGGTCGTGCCCGGCGACTGCCGGCGGATCTCGCGGATGGTCTCCGCGAAGATCTCGGCGCCGAAGTCGGGCAGGTCGTCGCGGTCGACCGACGTCACCACCGCGTGTGCGAGGCCCATCTGCGCGACCGCGGTGGCCACCCGGCGCGGCTCGTCGGCGTCGACGTCCCCACCGCGCTTCCCACTGGTCACCGCGCAGAAGGCGCAGGCGCGGGTGCACACCTCGCCAAGGACCATGAAGGTGGCGGTGCCGTGGCCCCAGCACTCGGCGATGTTGGGGCAGCGGGCCTCCTCGCACACCGTGACAAGGTCCAGCCCGCGCATCAGGCTCTTGATCTGGGTGTAGCCCTCGCCCGCGGGGAGCTTGACCGTGAGCCAGTCGGGGCGACGCTCGACCCCATCAGGCAGGAGGCGCTGGTGCATGGGCCGGGTGTCGACCGGCCGGCCCGCGCGCGGGGTTGACGTCAGCGGGATCTCGCGCATGCGTTTCCACTGTACAACGCACCCGGCCGCCATCGGCGCAGCCCCGCCAGTGCGCTGAGCCACAATCGGGCCATGAGCGTGCAACCCCCGCCGCCCCGCAACGAGCCACTCCTCGAATACCGCCCCGGCTCGCCGGAGCGCGCCGCCGTCCGCCAGGCCATCGACGACCTCACCGCCAACGCGCCGCACCGCCTGCCGCTGCACATCGACGGCAGCGACGTCGAGGGCACCGGACAGCTATTCACCGTGATTGCGCCACACCGCCACCAGCTGGTCCTCGGCGAGGGGCACACGGCGACGGAACCCGAGGTGACCTCCGCAATCGTCGCCGCCCTGCGCGCCCGCCGGGAATGGGCGGAGGCATCGTTCGAATCGCGAGCCGCCGTTTTCCTTCGCGCCGCCGACCTGCTCGCCGGTCCGTGGCGGGCGCGGGTCAACGCGGCGACGATGCTCGGCCAGAGCAAGACGGTCTACCAGGCGGAGATCGACGCCGCCGCCGAGCTCGTCGACTTCTGGCGCTTCAACGTCCACTTCGCCGCCCACCTCAATGACGACCAGCCGATCTCTCCGCCGGGCGTATGGAACCGCATGGAGCTGCGCGCGCTCGAGGGATTCGTGCTGGCGATCACACCGTTCAACTTCACCTCGATCGCGGGCAACCTGCCCACCGCGCCGGCGATCATGGGCAACACCGTGGTGTGGAAGCCGGCCACGACGCAGCAGCTCGCTGCCACCGCGCTGATGCAGGTGCTCGAGGAGGCAGGCCTTCCCCCCGGCGTCATCAACATGGTCACCGGACACAGCGGCGGGGTCGCCGCCGCCGCCCTCCCCCATCCCGACCTCGCCGGCATCCACTTCACCGGGTCGACCGGCACCTTCCACAGCATCTGGTCGGTGGTCAGCGACAACCTCGGCGGCTACCGGACCTATCCGCGCCTCGTCGGCGAGACCGGCGGCAAGGATTTCGTCGTCGTCCATGAATCGGCGTCGATGGACGCGCTGCTCGTCGGTCTGCTGCGCGGTGCCTTCGAGTACCAGGGCCAGAAGTGCTCGGCGGCCTCGCGCGCGTACGTCCCGCAGGCGATGTGGGACGAGCTGCGCGGACCGCTCGCAGCGGCCACTGAGTCGCTGCCCATGGGCGACCCCACAGACATGCGCAACTTCATGGGCGCGGTCATCGACCAGAGCGCCTTTCGCACCCACGCCGACGCCATCACGGCCGCCCGTGCGGACGACAGCATTTCGCTCGTCGCCGGCGGCGAATGCGACGACAGCGAGGGCTGGTTCGTGCGACCCACCATCTTCGAGACGCCCGATCCGCATCACGACCTCATGGAGCGCGAGCTCTTCGGTCCGATTCTCACAGTCCATCCCTATGAGGAGAGCGACTGGGAGACGATCCTGCGCACCGTCGACGGGACCTCACCGTATGCGCTGACGGGTGCGGTGTTCGCCTCCGACCGCGGGGCCATCGACGTGGCGTCGCGCGTGCTGCGCAATGCCGCCGGCAACTTCTACATCAACGACAAGCCGACCGGCGCGGTGGTCGGGCAGCAGCCGTTCGGCGGCGCGCGCACCAGTGGAACCAACGACAAGGCCGGCTCACCGCTCAACCTGCTGCGCTGGGTGTCGGCGCGGACGATCAAGGAGACCTTCAACCCCCCGACCGACTGGCGCTACCCGCACCAGCTGCCCGACTGACGTACGTGACCCGCCAATCGGGCAACTCCATCGTCCCGACGCGGTACGCCTACCTCGCAAGCGGCCACACCGTCGGCGACAATGCCGTCATGGACGACGAGGTCGCTACCTACATCGACGCCATCCCCGCCGAACATCGACCACTGTTCGACCGACTCCAGAACCTCATCCTCGCGCAGCACCCGGATTCCCAGGTCGTGCTCTCGTACAAAATCCCGACGTACACGGTGGGACGCCGCCGTCTGCATGTAGGCGCCTGGAAGCACGGGGTCTCGCTCTACGGCTGGGGCGCCGACCGCGCCGCCGGCTTCCTTGCCCGCCATCCTGACCTGAAGACAAGCACCGGCACGATCAGGCTCACCCCCGACGCGGCCGCGAGCATCTCCGACGGTGACCTGCGCGCGCTGATCAGCGCTGCCCTCGACGCCTGACCGCGGTCATCCCCGGTTGGGCTACCAGACGTCGCCGCCGCGCCAGTCGCAGGTGATCTCCCCATCGAGGTCCAGGCCAGCGGCCCCCGGGAGCACGAGGATGCATCCATCCTCATCGGGCGTGCGCACCACCCCGGTCGGCGTCAGCGCGGACGTCACGCCTCGCCACGGCTGCCAGCCTCGAGTCGTGTAGAAGCCGAGGCCGTCGTCGGTCGCACCAAGCGCGCCGAGCTCGAAGGCGCGGGCGATGACCTCCTCCACCGCCTCCATGAGCATGGCGCCGTGGCCGAGCCCGCGCCGATCCGCCCGCACCGCGACCGCCTCGACATAGCCGGTTCGGAACACCCTCCCCCCGACCATCAACCGGCGCTGCACGACCGAGGCGTGACCGATCACCTCGTCGTCCTCCCACACCACCGCGTGGACGCCCCCGAGAGCATGTTCCCAGTCGTCCTCGGTCATGTCGTCGAAGGTCGCGTACAGCAGTGCTCGCGACGCGCTGAGGGCTCTCTCCCCGATCTCAGCCGTGTGACCGACCCGCAGCATGGTCATGCCCCCCATCGTCTCGCAAGACACACACGGGCGGCAGCGAACAGATACGGTCGCGCTAGAGCAGGGCTCCGCTGTCGTCGATGCCCTCGAGCAGCTCCTTGACCTTCTTGACGAACCGCGTCGCCTGCAGGCCGTCGTTGATGCGGTGGTCGAAGCTGAGCCCGATGTTCATCATCGGCCGGATCGCGATGGCGTCGTTCACCACCACGGCACGCTTGATCACCGCGTCCATGGCGAGGATCCCGGCTTGCGGCTGATTGATGATCGCCTGGGTGAGCACGGTGCCGAGCGCGCCGGTGTTGTTGAGGGTGAAGGTGCCGCCCTGAATCTCGTCGAGCTTGAGCTTGTTGGCGCGGGCTCGATCACCGAGATCCTGCATCGTGGCCGCGAGCCCGGCGATGTTGAGCCGGTCGGCGTTGCGGATCACCGGGACGATGAGGTTGTCCTCGAGCGCCACGGCAATGCCGAGGTTGAGGTCGCGGTGGATGATGATCCCCTCGTCGCTCCACGATGAGTTGAGCGTTGGGTACTGGCGCAGCGCGTCGCAGACCGCGCGCGCCACGAACGGCAGGTAGGTCAGCTTGGCGCCGTAACGCTGCTCGAACTCGGCCCGACGGGTCGTGCGCAACTTGGCCACGCGCGACATGTCGACCTCCATCATCATCCACGCGTGCGGCGCGACGTGGCGGCTGCGCACCATGTGCTCGGCGATGGCGCGACGCGTCGGCGTCAGCGGGATCAGTTCGTCGCCGTCGGCGCGCTGCGGTTGCGGTGCCGCGGCGGGAGCCGGCTGCGTGGCCGGAGCCGGTTGGCCGCCGGCCGTGGGTTGCGCCTGTGTGGCCGGCTGCGCCGGTGCGGGCGGTGGCGCACCGCCGCTGGCGTCGCGTCGCTGCACGTAGTCGAGCACGTCCTTCTTGGAGATCCGCCCCTCGAGCCCGGTGCCCTGCACCTGCGCGAGGTCCACCTCATGCTCGCGGACCAGCATGCGCACCGCCGGGGTCAGGTGGTACGTCGCACCCGCGCTCCCGTTTCCGTTCCCGTGCGCGGGCTGCGGCGGCGCACCCTGCTCCTGCCCCACCGGCGCCGCGGATTGCTGGGCACCGGCGGTGACGGCCTCGCGCTGCTGCGGCTCCTCCTGCTGGACGACCTCCGGCTGGTGTTCCTGCTCAGCAGGAGCGGGCTGCTCGGGCATCGGCGCCTGCTCGGCCACGCTCACGTTGGCCGCCTCGGCGGGCGCAGCCTCGTCGCCCTGGTGCCACGCGGAGTTGGCCTGGCCCTGCTCGACGGTCTCGATGGTGCAGATCGGCTCGCCGACGGCCACCACCGCGCCCTCCTGCGCGATGTGCTCGCCCATGCTCCCCTCGGCGGGTGCGGGAATCTCGGCGTTGACCTTGTCGGTCACCACCTCGGCGATCGACTCGTACTTGGCCACCAGCTCGCCAGGCTGCTTGAGCCACCGGGCGATGGTCCCTTCGGTAACGCTCTCACCGAGCTGCGGCATCGTGACTGTCATGGCCATGGTGTGATGTCCTCAGTATGCGGCCAATGTGCGCAGTGCAGCCTCTAGCTTGTCGGGCGTGACCAGGTAGAACTCCTCGAGCGCGGGCGCGAACGGCATCGCCGGGATCTCAGGGCCACCGATGCGCATCACCGGTGCGTCGAGGTATTCGAAGCACTCCTCGGCCACAATTGCCGACACCTCGGACGAGATGCTCACCGCCAGGTTCGGCTCCTGCGCAACCATCACCTTCCCGCACTTGCGCGCACTGGCAATGATCGCCTCACGGTCCAGCGGCCGCAGGCTGCGCAGGTCAACCACCTCGCACTCGAAGCCGTCCGCGGCGAGCCGCTCGGCAACTTGCAGCGCAGTGTGCACCATGATCCCGTACGTGAAGACGGCGATGTCGGCGCCCTCGCGCACCACCGCGGCCTTGCCGAGTGGCACCGTGTACTCGTCGTCGGGCACCTCTCCCCTGACCGACCGGTAGGCGCGCTTGTGCTCGAAGTAGAGCACCGGGTCCGGGTCGCGCAGCGCGCTGATCAGCAGCCCCTTGGCGTCGTAGGGCGTGCTCGGCACCACCACCTTGAGGCCGGGAACCCCGCAGAACATCGCCTCGATCGACTGTGAGTGGTACAGCGCGCCGTGCACACCGCCGCCGAACGGCGCGCGCACCACCATCGGCACGCTCCAGGCGTCGTTGCTGCGGTAGCGCATCTTGGCCGCCTCGCTAACTATCTGGTCGACCGCCGGCATGATGAAGTCCTGGAACTGGATCTCCGCGATGGGGCGCATCCCGTACAGCGCGGCTCCGATGCACACGCCCACGATGCACGACTCGGCGAGCGGTGAGTCCATGACTCGCCACTCGCCGAACTCCTTCTGCAGGCCGTCGGTGGTGCCGAACACGCCCCCCTTGGCGCCGACGTCCTCGCCGAGGATCATCACACGCTCATCGCGACGCATCTCGTCACGCATGCCCTCGCGGACGGCTTCGAGAAAGCTCTTGATGGGCATCAGATTTCCTCGCCGTGCACGTGCAGCATGGCCGTCTCGGCAAGCGGGGTGGGCGCCTGCTCCGCGTAGCTGGTGGCCTCGTCAAGCTCCACCACCAACTCGGTGCGCATGCTGTCGGCGTCGCCCGGGGCGAGCACGCCGAGGTCCTCGAGCATGCCGCGGAAGCGCGGCAGGCAGTCCTGGAGGCGCTCGGCCTCCAGGACTTCGGAGCTGCGGTAGCGGCGCTGGTCGTCATCAGAGCTGTGCGACGTCAGCCGGTGCACCTTGGCCTCCAGAAGGGTCGGGCCCTTGCCGCTGCGGGCACGCTGCACGGCGTCGAGGGCGACGCGGTAACACGCGATGGCGTCGTTGCCGTCGACGCTGATGCCGGGAATGCCATACGCGATCGCCCGATCCGACACGTTGGGCGTCGCCATCTGCTTCTCCACCGGCACGCTGATGGCGTAGCCGTTGTTCTCCACAACGAACACCACGCCGAGCTTGTGGGTCGCCGCGAAGTTGAGCGCCTCGTGGAAGTCGCCACCGCTGGTGCTTCCCTCACCCATTGCGGTCACGCACACGGCGTCCTCGCCGCGCATGCGCATGGCCAGCGCGATGCCGGTGGCATGGAGCAGCTGTGTGGTCACCGGGGAGCCGGTGCTGATGATGTTGTGGGCGCGCGACCCGTAGTGCGCGGGCATCTGCCGGCCGCCGCTGTTGGGATCCTCCGCTTTGGCGAGCACCGAGAGCAGGTGATCGCGCGGAGTCATCCCCAACACCAGCGTGAGCGCCAGGTCGCGGTAGTAGGGGGCGAGCCAGTCCTTGCGGGGCACCATGTTCATCCCCACCGCCACCTGGATCGCCTCGTGGCCCATGCCGCTGATCCAGAAGGGCGCGACACCCTGGCGGTTGAGCACCCACATGCGCTCGTCGAGAACGCGCGAGCGCAGCATGTGTCGGTACATGCTGCGCAGCGTGTCGGCGTCGAGGTTCTCCCTGTTCACCGGGTCGGTCTTCGCCACTGCCACGTTGGTGTGCTCCTGTTAGATGTGGAGGGCCTCACCGGACACCGCCAGGGCGGCCTCGGCAAGTGACTCACTGAGGGTGGGATGCGAGGCAACCGCACGCGACATCTCGAAGGGTGTCGATTCCAGCAGCGCTCCCAGCGCGGGGCCGTAGATGAGCTCGGTTACCTCGTGGCCGATGATGTGCACGCCGAGCACGCTGTTCGTCGCCGTGTCGGCGACCACCTTGGTGAAGCCTCCCGTCTCCCCCCACACCACGGCGCGGGCGTTGCCGCGGAACGGGAAAACACCGACGCTGACGTCGTGACCAGCCTCGCGCGCCTCGGCCTCGCTGAGCCCCACCGAGGCGATCTGCGGCGTGCAATAGGTGGTCCGTGTCACGAGTCGCGGGTCGAGCCCGTGCGGATGGCGGCCGGCGATCGCCTCCACGGCGATGACGCCCTCGTGCATGGCCTTGTGGGCGAGCTGGAAACCGCCGGCGACATCGCCGATCGCGCTGATGCCAGCCGCGCTGCTGCGCTGCTCACGGTCGACGGTGATGGCGCCGCGTTCAACGGCAACACCCTCCTGCTCGAGACCGATGTCCTCGACGTTGCCGGCGCGGCCTATCGCAACCAGCAGCACGGTGGCCTGTAGGCGCTGTTCACCGTCCTCGCCGCGGACCATCACTGAGACACCACCCTCGTTGCGCTCCACCGTGGACGGGTCGAGCGTCATGCCCACGAGGCAGCGGATGCCGCGCGCCTCGAACTGCTTGCGGAGCTCGCGCCCGATTGCCTCGTCCTCGAGCGGTACCAGCCGCGGCGCCATCTCGACGAGGGTCACCTCGCTGCCCGCGCTCCGCCAGAAGGAGGCGAACTCCACGCCCACCGCGCCCGCTCCGAGCACGATCGCGCTCGGCGGCACGCTGTCGAGAAAGAGAGCGTCATCGCTGGTGAGCAACTGCTGCCCGTCGGTGGCGACGTCGGGCAGCTGCCGCGGGCGTGAGCCGGTGCCGACAACGACGTGGCCGGCCTCGAGCTCGACCCGGTCGCCGCCGGCGTCGGTGGACACAACCACGCGCCCGGGGCCGTCAAGTCGGCCGCGGCCCTGCACCACGGTGGACTTGGCTTTCCGGAGCAGGCCCTGGACACCTTTGTACAGGCTGGCCACCACGTCATCGCGGCGAGCCGCAGCGATCCCATAGTCGAAGCTCACCTCGCCGGTATTGACGCCGAGGCGGTGGCCGTCGCGAACCTGGTCGAGCAGAGCGGTGCTCTGAAGCAGCGCCTTGGTGGGGATGCAGCCGCGGTGCAGGCAGGTCCCCCCCACCTTCTCGGCCTCCACGACGGCCGTGCGAAGGCCGAGCTGCCCGGCGCGGATGGCTGCGACGTAACCGCCCGAGCCCCCGCCCAGGAAGACCACGTCGAAGCGCTCTGGCACGCGCCCGAGTATAGGTCTGCCCCCTGAGCCCGGTCCGGGCTGATCAGCCGCCGCGGCGACGAGCTGGGTCAGGCTCGCCCGCCGCCCCGTACCACGAAGCTGCCGGCGATCTTGTCGTGCCAGCCCTGCTTGCGCGGGTCGAATCCCACCCAGATGAGCCCGATGTAGATGGGGATGGTGGCAATGATGAAGCCGACATAGCGCAGCAGCGAACGGCCGAGGCCGAGGTCCGCGCCGGTGGCGGCACTGACCACGCGCATCCCCAGCACGCGCTGGCCGAGGGTACCGCCGTATGCCCAGAGCACGATGTAGTAGAGCACCGGCACGAGCAGGATCACGTAGAAGAGCGGAGCGATCTGGGTGGGGCCGCACGACGGGTCACTCGCATTGGTGACTCCCTCAGGACAGAGCACGGTGATCACCCCGGTGGCCTTGATGAGTCCGAAGGTGACGGCCCCGACGAGTATCGAGTCGATGATGTACGCGACCACGCGGATCCAGAATCCCGCGTAGCCCGAGGCCGTTGGTGCCGGCGCACCGTATGGCGGCGCGGGCGGGGGGGCACTTGGCGGTGGCGGTGGGTGCATGGCCATGGAGCCTCCTCCCTGTGCTGGTCGTTGCAGCCCGTCGTTGGGCCGCGCGCAGGGTATTCGGTTGCGGTGCGTCCGTGTGCGCGCTTACGCACCCAGCACAGTGAGCGCAGCCTGCAGTTGCGCGTCGCCGCTCGGCGGCGGCGACTGCGCCTGCAGCTGGAATCGCGCATCGGGACCGGGTAGAGACACTATCCGGTCCGGCGTGATGCCACTGCCCTCGATGCTTTCCCCGTTGGGGCCGTACCAGCGCTCCACCGTGAGGTGCAGGTCGGCGCCGTCGGGCAGCGGGAAGTCCACCTGGACTGAGCCTTTTCCGAACGTCTTCTCGCCCACGACGGTCGCCCGCTTGTAGTCGTGCAGAGCCGCTGCAGTGATCTCGGCGGCGCTCGCCGAGTCGCCGTCGACGAGCACGGCCATCGGCTGGGCCAGCGCCACCCCGCCGGCCTGGATGGTGTCGTTGGACACCTCTTCGGCGCTGCTCGGGGAGCCATTCGCGCTGAGCCGCCCGCGGCGCACCACCACGTTCTTGTGGGTCGCCGTCGGCTGCACGAACTCGCTGACCAGCGACTGCGCAGCGCTGACATATCCGCCGCCGTTCTGACGCAGGTCGAGGATGATCGACGTGGCTCCGCCGGCGATTCCCTGCTGCAACTGCGTGCGCGCGACCGAGCCCGTGTCGCTGTCGAATCCGGTCACCTGCACGTAGAGCACATGGCCGATGAGCTTGCTGTACACGGAGGGAATCTGCAGGTTGGCCCGCGTCGCCGCCAGGGTGAGCCGAGCCCCGCCGCGCATCACGGTGAGGCGCACTGTGCTGCTGACCGCGCCGCGCACCAGGGCCGCCGCCTTGGTGATCCGCGTGGTCTCGTCACTGCCCAGCGAGGCGAGGGTGATGCCGGCCACGGCGATGAGCTCGTCGCCGCGATGCACTCCTGCGCGGTCGGCCGGCTGGCCGACGAGCACGTTCTCGATCACGGCGCGGTCGGGCGCGTCTCCCGTCACGCACAGCGTGCCTCCGGCACAGCGCGGCTCCACCCCAATGCCGATGCTGCCGTCACGCCGGCCACCGAGCGTCGAGTTCAGCTCCTGGTACTGCGCAGCGCTGAGGTAGGCAGAGAAGCGGTCGTTGTAGGAGTCGTGGAGCACCTGCACCATGCCCTGCTCGGCGCCCAGGGTGCCCTGCGCCGGCGGCACGCCCCGGATCACGTAGTTCTGCTGGATCGCCTGCCACTCGGCGGCGATGCTGGTCTGGTCGATGGACGCCCCGGCGCCGATGTGCGGAAAGATCCGATTGATGAAGGAGGCGTAGGACGAGGTGGAGAGGTTGACGGCCAGCAGCGCGGTCAGGTAGCAGGCCGCCACCACGCCGAGCGTGCTGAGCACCGTCGCCGGTGGTCGTGGAAAGCGGCGTCGCAGCGCCCGATGCTCATCGGACCATTCGTCCGGCGCGCCCGGCACAGATCCGGCGCCCGGTGGTGCGCTCACGAGAGATAGGCGAACGGGTTCACCGGGTTGTTGTTCAGGTCCACCTCGAAGTGCAGGTGGCACCCCGAGCTGTTTCCGGTGCTCCCCTCGTAGCCGATGAGCTGCCCGCGGTGGACGATCTGACCATCGCCGACCGCGAACGACGACATGTGCCCGTACACGGTGACCCAGCCGTTGCCGTGGACGATGATGACGTGGTTGCCGAAACCGTAGTCACTGTAATAAGTGTGGGCGATGCCGCTGTCAGCGGCGCCGATGTTGGCTCCGCACGCCGCTGCGATGTCGATGCCGCTGTGGAAGTGCCGGGTCGAGCAGTTGGGGTCGTACGGCTCGAACGGGTAGGTGGTGCAGCCGAAGCCCTGGGTGATCTCGCCGGTCAATGGCCACGCGAAGTGGCCGTTGCCGCCACCTGCGGCGAGCGCCGCCGCTTCCTGGGCCTGCAGCCGGGCGATCTGCGCGTTCAGCTCCTTGGTGGCCTTCTCCATCTCGGCAAGCTGCTGCTGGTCGCGCGCCTGCAGCGCCACCAGCCGTGCCTTCGCGCTCTGACGGGTGGAGAGCGCGTCGTTGAGCTGCACCACGATTCCCTTGAGCGTGGCCAGCAGCTGCGACTGCTGGGTCTTCTCGGTGGCGATGTGATCGACGTCGTTCTGGATGGTCTGCTCGTCCGAGGTGATCGTGGCGATCAACTGCTGCTCGCTGGCGCCGAGGCGGTGGACGTCGAGGACGTGCTGCCAAAGGCTGTTGAAGTCGCCGGAGTTGAGGAAGTTGGCGAAGTCGCTGGAGGCGTTCTGCGCCTTGTACATGACCACGATCTCGAGGTTGAGCTGATGCCTCTCCAACGCCAGGTGGGCCTGGGTGGTGGCCAGGTTGGCCGACGCGGTGGCGAGCTGGAGCACGATGGCGTCGAGCTGCTTCTGCGCGTCCGAGACCTGGCCCTGGGTGTGCGAGACCTGGGTGTCGAGCTCGCCGATGGCCTTCTGCAGGGCCGCCTCCTGGTTGGCGGCGGCAACGAGCTCGGCCTTGAGCCGGGTCATGTTGGCCCCGTCCGCAGCCAGGGAATGCTTGGCGGTGCCGATCTTGTCGGTGATCGCGTCGGCGGTGGCGCGGTGCTGATTCGGTCCCAGCGTGGCCATGGCGAGCACCGCGCCGAGCGCCACGGCGACGACGGAGCGCGTGACCAGGCTGCGCCGGTGCCGCACCTGCGGCGTCACGGGCGCGTGCACGGAGGAGCGCATGGCCTGGTGTGTCGCTCTCGGCTCGCCGTCAGGCGGCGAGGAAGCGACGCACCCCCAGGTAGCTGCCCAGCGCGCCGATGATGGCTCCGCCCACGAAGAGACCGGACAAGACCACCAGCGTGAAGAGTCCGTCGAACGGGATCGCGAAGAGCGCGCCCGAGGTGAGCGACACCACCAGGCGGTACACGCCCAGCACCACCAACCCGGCGAGGATCGCGCCCAGCACGCCACCGAAGATCCCCTCGAGCAGGAACGGCCAGCGCACGAACCAGTCGGTGGCACCGACCAGCTTCATGATCTCGATCTCGGTGCGGCGCGCGTACACAGCGGTGCGGATGGTGTTCATGATGATCACCAGGCTCACCACCAGCAGCATCAGCGAGACGAATCCCACCACGCCCTCGATGATGTTGATTGCCGCCTGGATCTTCGGGGTGACGTCGGGGTTGTAGTCGGTAGGCTGGGTGGAGTCGACGATCGGGTTGGTGCGCGCGACCTGGTCGAGCTGGACCAGGTAGCGCAACTGTTTGACGTCGACGTTGAGGGAGGCCGGCAACGGGTTGCTGCCGAGCGCGGTCACCGCGGTGGCGATGTCGGTGCCCTTGCTGGCTGCCTCCTGGAAGGCCTGGTCCTTGTTCTCGAACGCCACGGCGTGCACGCGCGTGTCGGTCTGCAGCTGGTGCTGGAGGTTGACGATCGCGGCCAGTGAGACGCCGTCCTGGATGTAGATCTTGAGCTTGCTGGCGCGCGACTCCTGGTCGTGCAGCACGTTGGTGAGCAGGTGCGTTCCCAGGGCCAGCGCCCCGACCAGCACCAGGATCAACCCCATTGTGCAGACGCCGGCGAGCGAGACGCCGAGGTTGCGCCGGAAGTTCTGCATCGACGAGCGCACCGCGAACCAAAACGCCGAGACGAAGCGTCTCATACGGTCGTCTCACCCTCGCGCAGGTACTGGCCTTCCTGCTCGTCACGGATCACCCGCCCGCCTTCGATGGCGATGACCCGCCGGCGCACCAGGTCGACGACCTCGCGGTTGTGCGTGGCCATCAGCACGGTGGTGCCGCGGTGATTGATCTGCAGCAGCAGCTGGACGATGCCCCACGACGTGTCCGGGTCGAGGTTGCCGGTGGGCTCGTCGGCGAGGAAGATGCGTGGCCGCGTCACCAGGGCGCGGGCGATCGCAACGCGCTGCTGCTCACCACCGCTCAGCTC
Source organism: Candidatus Aeolococcus gillhamiae (assembly GCF_016464765.1). Lineage (NCBI taxonomy): Bacteria > Bacillati > Candidatus Dormiibacterota > Candidatus Dormibacteria > Candidatus Aeolococcales > Candidatus Aeolococcaceae > Candidatus Aeolococcus > Candidatus Aeolococcus gillhamiae. Next base: position 48,033 of record NZ_JAEKNS010000040.1, read on the forward strand.
GTCGGGGAACTTGTCGATCTTGTCCTCCAGGCCGACGATCCAGAGCGTCTCCTCCACCTTCTCGCGCATGTGCCGTTGGCCGGGGCGGGTCACCTGCAGCGCGAACGCCACGTTCTGGCCGACGGTCAGCGTGGCGAGCAGTTTGTAGTCCTGGAAGACGATCCCGAACTTGCGACGCAGTTTGGGCAGCCGGCGACGCGACATCCGGGTCACCTCCTGGCCGTCCACGAAGATGCGTCCGCTGCTGGCCGGCTCGTCGCGGATCAGGAGACGGACCAGCGTCGACTTGCCGGCGCCGCTGGCTCCGACCAGGAACACGAAGTCGCGCTGGTAGATGGCCAGGTCGATGTCGCGCAGGGCGACGGTGCCGCTGGGGTACGTCTTGCCGACGCCGTGAAAGCTGATCACGGGGCGCAGCGCGGGGTCGCTGGCCAGCGCCGGGCGTTGCGCGAGCGCCACGCTCATGCCGCTGTCGCCGCGGGCAGCATCGACTGCCGGTGCACGAGACGCGGGTCGCCGTCGAGGTGGTTCACAGCGAGGAATTCCAGCGCCCGGCAGGCCCTACTCCACTCCCGCCCAGCCGGGTGGAACGGTGGGAGGTCCCGCCCGGTTCGCGTGCGACGTGGAGCGAATTGAGACCGGTGAAGGGACGCGGCCGAGTATACGACCGGCTCTCAATCTGCCCCTGTGAATGCGACACATCCGCGACATGCGCTGCCGCGTTGTGGCGACAGTTCGACGCGTTCGCGTGGTGTGCGTCGTGTTGTTGCAGCTCAAGGGAACAGGTGTTCCCACAGCAGTTGCTACCTGACGGTCTGTGGCTCGCCATCGGGAGGCAGCGCGACGCTGACGCACGCAGGCGATCATCACGATTGATCATGCGGCTTCGTGACACAACGCCAAAAGAAGGTATGGCAGACTGCCAGGCGATGGCCGCCCCCGTGGTGTGTCCGCCCTGCGGCGGCACGCGCCTGATTCCTCTGACCTATACGGCCCCGGCGGGTCACAGAGTGGAATCCGATCCCATCGCCGCGGAGCGCTCCCGGCGCATGCACAAGTGCGTGGACTGCGGCCACGTGCTGGTCGCGGGTGCGAGCGGGCTGCGCAAGCGCCGGCCGCTGCCCCGCCTGCAGTCGCGCTGAGCGCGGGCTACGCTGCCGCCTCGCGCGCGGACCAGCGCAGGTATCCCTCCATGAAGGGGTCGAGGTTGCCGTCGAGCACGCTCTGCGCGTTGCCGACCTCGACGCCGGTGCGGTGGTCCTTGACCATCGTGTACGGGTGCAGTACGTAGGAACGGATCTGGCTCCCCCACTCCGCCGGCATCGACTCCCCACGCAACTCGGCCACGTGCTCGGCGTGCGCCGCCTGTTTCAACGCCAGCAGTCGCGACCGCAAGACACGCCAGGCCACGTCGCGGTTCTGGTGCTGTGAGCGCTCGTTCTGGCAGGTCACCACCACCCCCGTCGGGATGTGAGTCAGCCGGATCGCCGATGAGGTCTTGTTGACATGCTGCCCGCCGGCGCCGCTGCTCCGGTACACGTCCTCGCGCACGTCCTTGGGGTCGATGTCGATGTCGACGGCGTCCTCGATCTCCGGGGTCACCTCGACAAGCGCGAACGACGTGTGCCGGCGTGCGGCTGAATCGAACGGGCTGATGCGCACCAGCCGGTGCACGCCGCGCTCGGACTTGAGCAGGCCGAAGGCGCGCGCGCCGATGATCCGCAGCGTCGCCGACTTGATGCCGGCCTCGTCACCGGCGGACTCGTCGATGAACTCGACGGTGTATTTCTTCTCCTCGGCCCAGCGCAGGTACATGCGCATCAGCATCTCCGCCCAGTCCTGCGAATCAGTTCCGCCGGCGCCGGCGTGGATGCCGAGGATCGCCGGGTTGTCGCTGTACGGGTCGCTGTAGAGAAGCTCGAGCTCGCGCCGGTCCAGCTCCTTCTCGAGGGAGTCGAGCTCCGCCGACACCTCCGCGGTCACCCCGTCATCGGGCTCGGCTTCGACCATCTCGCCGAGGTCGACGGCGTCGGCCGTCCGCTTCTCGATGTCGGCGACCGACGCGATCTCCTCGCGGAGGCGCGACGCCTCCTGGGTCAGCGTGGCGGCGTTGCGCGGGTCATCCCACAGGGATGGGTCGTTGATGAGGGCTTCGAGCTCGCGCAAGCGTGCTCGTTTGGCGTCGAGGTCAAAGATGGCCGAGCAGATCGGCTGCCCGGGCCTTGACCTCCTGCGCGCGCGTCGCCAGCTCACCCATGACTTCGAGTGTACCCAGCGACGCGCGCCGCCAGCCTGTGAGGCACGCGACGGCTAGAAGCGCACCGCGCGCCAGCTCAGGCCGCCGTCATGGCTCAGGAAGAGCACGCCCGACTGCCCGGGCGCAAGCACAACCACGCCCTGACTGTCGGTGGTGAAACCGAGGTCGGCAAACCCGGCTCCGCCCGTCTGGTCGGCGCTGTAGGGAGTCTTCCAGTGAGCGCCTCCGTCATTGCTCAGCTGGATCGACCCGGGTCCAGCGGTGCTGACGGCGAGCGCGACGGTGCGGCCATTGGGCGTCGCGGCGATTCCCGAGAAGTCACCGGTCTGCGGTGGCGGACTGGTGGACTGGAAGCTGGCGCCACCGTCGTGTGAGACCTTCATAGTGCGGGTCACCATCGATCCCCCAGCGGATCCGTTGACCGTGCAACTCGCATACACCGTGCTGGCGTTGGCGGCGGCGATGCCGACCGGCTGCTGCGCGGGACATGGTGACGAACGCGCCGTCCAGGTGGTGCCATCGCTGGTGCTGTAGACGTGAGTGGACCCCACGACCAGCCATCCATGGGAGCCCACCAAGCTCAACTGGCCGTAGCCACCGTTGGTCGTGGCGACCCCGGGTGCCGTGCTCCAGGAGTCCTGGGTGGTGGACGCGTGATACAGGGTAGCGGGCATGGACGGGCCGGCGCTCGCCGTCTCCCGAATGGCCCAAGCATCCACCACTCCGGCCGAGGTCTCCAGATCGCTGATCACACCGCTGGCCTGCACACCCGGAAGCGCTGCCGCGTACCAGGTGGCTCCGCCGTCGTGCGTGACCTGCAGCTGGGCACCGGCCGCGACCCATCCGTCCAGAGGGTCGGCGAAGCGAATGATCCCGAAGGGAGCGCTGCCCGCCAGCTCGATGCGCGGGGCCGGAACCCCCTTCCATGTCGCGCCGCCATCGACCGTTCGCAGGATCGACGTGCAGGGCCGCTTCGCGCAGGGCGCGGTGCCGAGCACCCATCCCTGGTAGGGCGATGTGAACGTCGCCGACACGCCGGTGAAGCCGGGCGGAACCGGTCCGCCCGGTGGGAGCGGCGGCGGGGGCGCGGTGCGCACCAAGGGAGTCGGACTCGTCGACGGGCCGGGCACCGGCGTGGTGCCGTTGGTGGGCGCCCCAGTTTGCGCAGGCGCGCTGACAGGCGCCGTGTTGTGGTTGACCAGCGCCACCACGATCACCGCGGCAACAGCGGCGACGCCGGCGATGCCGCCACAGATGGCCGTCCACCTGCGCCTCAGCGCGGCGCGATTGTCCGCTGACATCATCACCCTCCCCGTCACATCGGGTGCCGGCTGCTGCGCCACCCGTTGGTAGTAGTCGCGGAGACCGCGGGCCAGGTCGTCATCGCGATCAGGCATCGCTCATCTCCTTGCGCAAGGCGGCAAGCGCGCGTGCCAGGTGGCTGCGCACCGTCCCCGGTGCCACCCCCATCAGCGCGGCGCATTGGTCGGCTGAGTAGCCGCGGTGGTAGCTCAGGACAAGGGCCGCGCGCTGCTGGGGCGATAGCTTCGCCTGGGCACGGTCGAGGTCGAGCAGCCGCCCCTGGAAGCGAACGTGCTCGGCGCCCGCGGTGGTGACGTCCGGCTCGCGCACCAGCCAGCGGCGCAGCCCCTGGCGGCGTCGGATGCAGTGGCGCACGCAGATGGTGGTCAGCCACTGTTCGCGCTTCTCCTCCTCGCGAACCGCATCCCACTTCCGCCACGCAAGCAGGAAGCTCTCCTGGACCGCGTCCTCCGCGTCGCCGGGATTACGCAGGATCGAGAGCGCGATGTGAAAGAGGCGCCTCTGCTGTGCGCCCACCAGGCGTTCGAGCGCCGCGCGGCGCTCCCACTGGTCAGCGGCCAGGACGCGCATCGCCGCGGGTGGGGTCATACAGAATGAGAGACCCCCTCCTCACGAATGTGTTACTCACCGGCCCGCAGCGTATCGACCTCCAGTTCGAAAGGTGGCGCATCTGAACCGAGAGCGACCTTTGCGCTCCTGTGATGCGCCCACATTTCCGCTCCTACGCTAAGCTCGGGCCAGCGCTCGGCGGCCGCACGCTGCCGACGCGCGACACCAGTGAGGGAGGTACCAGATGCTCGCCTTGAACCTTTTGGGCACCAAGGAAATCATCGTCTACGTCGTCGTGGTCGTCGTTCTACTCGCCGGCTTCTTCTACATGCGGGGGCGTTCAGGCCCCTGACGTCACCCCGGCCTAGCGGCCGTGGCACATCTTGAATTTCTTGCCGCTGCCACACGGGCAGGGCTCGTTGCGCCCCACCTTTCGCTTGCCGGCGCCAACTCCGACGCCGCCCGTTGGCACCCCGGCGCCCGCTTCCTTGCGGCCGTTGCCGTTGCCATTCCCGCCGGACAGCGGGCGCGTGCCCGAGGCTGAGCGCTCCACCACATTGGTCACCGTCGGCTGCAGCAACGGGCTGAGCGGGGCGGGCTTGCCGGTGGCGCGGGCCAGAGCCGCGCTCGCCGCGGCCGCCGCCGGTCGGGCGGGGGGCGGTACATCCTCCGACATCTCTGCGCCGGCGCTGTCGGCACGCCCTGCCCGCGGCGCGGCCGCCTCATTGGCCGCTTGGGTCGGTTCCTCGGGTGGTGTCTCGACGCGCTGGATCTGCACATGCATGAGCAGGCGCACGATGTCGGATTGGATGTCGGCGGTGAGCCCCTGGAAGGACTCAAAGGCTGCCTGCTTGTACTCGACCAGGGGATCCTTCTGGCCATACGCCTGGAGATTGATACCCTCGCGCAGGTGCTCCATGTCGGTCAGGTAGGCGCGCCACTTGGTGTCGATGACGTTGAGCATCAATGATTGCTCAACCGAGCGCATCAGCTCCTCTCCGTACTGCTGCTCGCGCTCCTCATAGAGGGCGGTCATCTCGCTGATCAGCGTGTCCTCGATGTCCTCGACGGTGTCGCCGAGGCTGTCGACGTTGATGGTCTCCAGCTCGGGCAGCGGCGCGATCTGGCGCATCCGTTCCCACAGGCCATCGAGGTCCCAGTTCTCACGGTGTCGTCCCTCGCAGTAGCCGGGCGCCTCCTGGCGCACCGTCTGGTGCAGCATCGACATCAGGTTCTCGCGCGTGTCGGTGCCCTCGAGGATCTTGCGACGCTCGCCGTAGATGATCTCGCGCTGCTTGTTCATGACGTCGTCGTACTCGACGACGTAGCGGCGAGCGTCGAAGTTGTGGCCCTCGACACGTGACTGCGCGCCCTCGATCTGGCGCGACACCAACCGGTTCTCGATTGGCACGTCTTCCTCGATGCGCAGCCGGTCCATGATCCCCTGCATCCGCTCGCCACCGAACACGCGCATGAGGTCGTCCTCGAAGGAGAGGAAGAAGCGCGTCTCGCCGGGATCGCCCTGGCGGCCGGCACGCCCACGCAACTGGTTGTCGATGCGGCGGGACTCGTGGCGCTCGGTACCGATGATGTACAGGCCGCCGGCCGCGGCCACGCCGTCACCGAGCACGATGTCGGTGCCACGACCGGCCATGTTGGTGGCGATGGTCACCGAGCCGCGCTGGCCGGCATCGGCGACGATCTGCGCCTCGCTTTCGTGGAACTTGGCGTTCAGCACGCTGTGCGGGATGCCCTTCTTTTCCAGCAGCAGCGACAGCCGCTCGCTCTTTTCGATGCTGGTGGTTCCCACGAGAACGGGCTGCCCGATCTTGTTCCGGTCAGCTATTTCATCGCCAACCGCCTTGAACTTCGCCTCCTCGTTCTTGTAGATGAGGTCGGTGCCGTCGTCGCGGATCATCGGCTGGTTGGTGGGGATCGGCACCACCTCGAGCTTGTAGATCTTGTCGAACTCCTCGGACTCCGTGAGCGCCGTCCCGGTCATGCCGGCGAGCTTGTCGTAGAGGCGGAAGAAGTTCTGGAAGGTGATCGTGGCCAACGTGATGTTCTCCTGCTGGACCTTCACGCCCTCTTTGGCCTCGATCGCCTGGTGAAGACCGTCCGACCAGCGCCGGCCCGGCATGGTGCGCCCGGTGAACTCGTCGACGATGATCACCTCGCCCTCGCGCACGATGTATTCGCGGTCGCGCAGGTAGAGTGCGTTCGCCTTGAGCGCCTGGTTGATCTGGTGGGCCTCGGTGACGTGCTCGAGCTCGTACACGTTGGTGATGCCCGTCCACTTCTCGATCTTGGCGACGCCCTCGTCGGTGAGGGCGGCCGATTTCGACTTCTCGTCGATGGTGTAGTCGTCCTCGGCGACCAGGCGCGGGATCAGCCGCGCATACGTGTAGTACTTCTCGGTGGGCTCGTTGCCCTGCCCGCTGATGATCAGCGGGGTGCGGGCCTCGTCGACAAGGATCGAGTCGACCTCGTCGACGATCGCGTAGTGGAGATGGCGCTGCACGCAGCGGTCGAGCGACTGCGCCATGTTGTCGCGCAGGTAGTCGAAGCCGAGCTCATTGTTGGTTGCGTAGGTGATGTCGGCGGCATATGCCTCGCGACGAGTACACGGACGCAGGTGCTGCAAACGCGAGTCGGGGTGGGTCTCGTCGAGGTACTCGGGATCGTAGATGTAGCCGAAGTCCGGGTTGTCGACGGGACCCGGCACGATCACCGCGACCGACATCCCGAGCGCCGTGTAGAGCGGTGCGTTCCAGCCCGCGTCGCGGCGGGCCAGGTAGTCGTTGACGGTGACCAGGTGGGCGCCACGCCCCTCCAGCGCGTTGAGGTAGAGCGCCAGCGTCGCCACCAACGTCTTGCCCTCGCCGGTGCGCATCTCGGCGATCTTTCCCTGGTGGAGCACGATGCCCCCGATCAGCTGCACGTCGTAATGGCGCATCCCGAGCGTCCGCCGGGCGGCCTCGCGGACCACCGCGAAGGCCTCGGGGAGGAGGTCGTCGAGCCCGCGGCGCCTCTCGCCGGCGCGCTCGGCGGCCTCCTTGCGGGCGTATTCCGCCTCGACGTCCTCCTCCTCGTCGCCAGTGAGCCCGTGGGTGAAGGTCTGGCCGAAGGTGAGGTCCGGTCCGGCCACGCCAAGGCGAGCCCGGAATTCGTCGGTCTTGGCGCGCAGCTCGGCGTCGCTGAGCGCCTGCATCTCGGGCTCGAGCGCGTTGATCCGGTCGACGGCGCCGCGATGGCGCCTGATCTCGCGGTTGATCGGGTCGCCGAGGATCTTGGTGAGGACGGGCATCAGGAGTTCAATTCTCGCAGGCCATCGGCGCGCGAGCGCGCCGGCTACAGCACCGCAGCAAGAACCGCAACCTCCACCTGGGCCGCTCCCGCGTCGAGAAGAGCGCCCCGGGCGGCGTTCGACGTCGCCCCGGTGGTGAGCACATCGTCGACCACCCACAGGCGCTTCCCGGCTACGTCGCAAATCGCCGCGAACGCACCGGCCACGCTGGCCTGACGCGCCGAGCGGTCCAGCGTGCTCTGCGGCGGCGTCTCCCTCGTCCGCTCCAGCAGGTCGGCGATTGGCAGGCCGTGGAAGTCCGCGAAGGCCCCGGCCACCACTCTCGCCTGGTTGTAGCCCCGTTCGGCGAGGCGCCCCCTGGAGAGCGGCACTGGGACGACCATCGCACCGACCGGTGGCGTGAGCCGGGAGGCGCCGAGCCAGGCCAGGGCGCGCAGGGCGGTCCGGCAGTCGCGGAACTTGCCGTGGTGGAGGACCTGGCGCACCTCGTCGTCGTAGACGAAGGCCGCACGGGCTCCGGCTCCGGCGATGAGCGGAGGCGGAGCCACCTCCAGGAAGGCGACGCACGCCTCGCAGAGCACCTGGCCGGCGTCGCCGCAGCTGGCACAGCGAGCCGGCGCCAGACTGTCGAGAACGGCGGTTCGCGCGCGCGACATCCACTCATACATTTCTGTGTAAGTATGGGCTCGCGCTGGCCTGCGCCGCTCGCTCGTGCGCACAATGCCGAAGCCATGCAGAGCGAGTTCAGCCATGAACCGTCGATGTGGCTTCCCGCGGTCCGGCATGCGCGGGCGCGCCGATGGTGGCGAAGCATCCGCCACCACGCTGGTGCCGTCCGCCAGTCCTTTCGGCCCGTGGCCCACAGGTCCCGGCCAGACGGCCCGGATCATGCCCCCGGCGGCGAAGGAGCGGGCCGGCCGGCGCCCGTCTCACCCGCGCCGCCGTCGCTATCGGCTGCTGCCGCTATTGCACTTCCGTCGGATCCGATTGAGCCGCCGGACGCGCGCTATGAGCGCCGTCGACCGAGCACGCGCTAGCGACGCTGCGGTGCCGACGACGCCGCGGGGCGGCTTCGCGTGGCTCACGTTGTGACACGAACCGTCGCGCAGGTTGGCGGCCGCCGAAAGTTCGCGGCGAGGTCCAGGTTCCAGCAGACGGTGTGCACGCCCGGGTTGGCACCGGTGGTGGGCATCTTCATGACGAAGCTCTCAGCTCCTCGCGGTGCAACTGGCGACGCGGCGAGAGCGGATCCAGCGCCGACGGTGCTGAGCTGATCACCTCCTTGACGGATGATGCGATCCACAGTAACCTGATCATATGATCAAGTCAGATGGTCAGGATCGAGTCGCTCCCAAACCTCTCGGCCACCGGCGACGACCTGCGAGAACCACGGCCGCGCCAGGGCACGCGCGGCTCGGACTCCCGTCCCCGCCCGGCACGCGCGGCCGCCGTCACCGCCGCAACGAAGCCGGCGACCGCATGCGCGCGCGCATCATCGACGCGGCTCTCCAGACGCTGAGGACCGAGGGCTACGCAGGGGTGTCGGTCCGCGCCATCGCGGCCACCGCCGCATTCAGCCCCGCGCTGGTCTTCTATCACTTTGGCAGCGTCGACGCTCTGCTGCTCGCCGTCCTCGACCAGATCAGCGGCGAGCGGCTCGCCCGCTACCAGGTGCGTTTGGGCGATGTCTCATCACTGGCGATGTTGGCTGCGGCGATGGAGGAGCTGTACGGCGAGGACCTGCAGCTCGGTCAGCTCACCGCCGTGCAAGAGATCGTCGGCGCGATGGCGTTCGACCCCGCCCTCGGGCCGGAGATCGTCAGTCGCATGCAGCCGTGGATGACGTTTGCACAGGAGCTTGCGCAACGGATCGTCTCCGGGTCTCCGCTCGCCGGCATGCTCGACCCGGGCGTCATCGGTTCCGCCGTGATCGCCCTCTACATGGGCCTCGAAATCGTCGCCCGGATGCAGGGCGGCGACACCAGCGGGTCCAAGGCGCTGGTGGCGACGCTCACCGAAACCGCTCCCTGGATCGACAGGCTGCTCGGCAAGGGAGCGGCCCCCCCGCGCCGACGCAGCACGAAGCGACTGGTGCTTGACTGATGCTCCTGCTTCCCCTTCTCGTTCTCGTCCCGCTCATCGTCCTGCTCGTGCTGCGATCAAGGAAGCGCCGGGACGCGCCGGCGCCTGCGCATCAGGCCCCCGCGATCGTCTACGTTGCCGCCAGCGCTGTCGCGGGCGCCGCCGTCGGCTTCATCTCCCTCGAGGCCTACTACGGCATCGTCCTGGCCGCGGCGGCTGGGTTCCTGCTCGTTCGCCGGGCAGGCCGGCAGCGCTGGTTCGCCCTGGGCGGATTCCTGTTTGGGGTGGGGGCGTGTGCCTCGGCTTTCCTGAGCGCCGCGCTGACCAACCACGATCCCGCCGTCAGCTTTGACCCGTCCACGGTCCCATTCTTCTGGGTTGGTGCGGCTGTCGCACTGTGCGGGGTGGCGACCATTGTCCTGGCCTCCACAGGACCTCTGCGAGGCCGATCCGGTTAGCAGTTATCCGAACGTCACCGTCTGCACGAGCTGATCGAACTGCGCCGCAGTCACCCCGCCCGCGCGCCCCGAATCGGGGGGTCCAACGTTGGCCAGGAAGTGGTAGCTCCTGCCATCGGTCGTGAAGTCGTACTCGACCTGGGGGGCCATCTGGCCGGAGCCGGCACCCATGCCCTGCGTCTGCGTACCGGAGAGCCGGGTGCCGGTGACCCCGTTCACCGTCACTGCAGTCTCGGCCACAGTGCTGTACAGGCGTCGATTCGTGGAGATCAGCGAGAACGCGCCCCTCTGAGCGTTGTCCGAGGCGGCGAGGAACACGCAGCAGAACCCGTCACCTTGCGGGCACGTGGAAGCCTGTGAGTCAGGCTGGATGAAGACCCATCCACACTCGAGCGGTAACCATTCTGTTGGGTGCCTGAAGGTGAGGTGATTGCTCGCGCTGTGGTAGCTCACCCATCCGGGCACAGGGTCAGGACTACCGGGAGTGGGCGTCGGTGACGCCGAGATGGCTGTCGGCGAGGGCGTCGTCGTGGCGCCGTCAACCGACGACGAAGTTGGAGTTGCGGCCATTCCACAGCCCGACAGTGCGAGGAGGACGACGCCGCATGAGATCGGCCGGATCATTCTCGGGTAACGCAGACGCGGTCCCTTAGGTCACGCCGTCGCCGTCTCCGTCGAGCCGTGGTTCCCGTCACAGCAGGCGGCGTCGCACCACCGCGACGGCTGATGTCATGGTGGCGCGCGGCGGGCACGGGAGCGGCGCCGCCCCTCGTGCATCGCCTGCACACGGCCTGATGGAATCTCCCTGCCCTCCTCGACGAGCCCGGGTGGCAACGGCTGCGCCGGGGGCATGTGCGCTGCCCATGGGTCGCGTTCCCCGAGGAGCCGCAGCGCGGTGTGCAGAGTGAAGTCGCCCGGGGCCACACGGTCGAGCTCATCCCAGTCCACTGGAAACGATACGGGTGTCCCGGCCCGCAGTCGCGGGCTGTACGCGGCCACCACGGTGGCGGCACCGACCCGTGTTGCATCGACGAACACGCGGCCGCCGCGGTCCTCTTTCGTGAAGGCCGTGGTGGCCAGGCTCGGATCGAGTCGCTCGGCGCGTGTCGCGAGCGCGCGCGTGGCTGCCGCCACCTCGTCGACCGGCGCCCCACCGGCGATCGGCACGTAGACGTGCACGCCCTTCGCGCCGCTGGTCTTGACCGCTCCGTCGAGGGCGGCTTCAGCGAGCGCCTGCCGAACCAGGTGCGCAGCTCGGACCGCCATGGGGAAGGAATCAGCGTCCGGCGGGTCGAGGTCGAGCACCAGGTGGGTCACGAGGTCGGGAGCGGCGGCCGTGGTAAGGGCGGGGTGGTACTCGACGGCGCGCTGATTGGCGAACCACAGCAGGGCGCGACGGTCGTTGCACAGCGCGTACGTGACCTCCCGCTTTGAGGATTCCGCCCACGAGCTGACTCGCTCGATCCACTCCGGGGCGTAGCTCGGAAGGTTCTTCTGCATGAACGCCTCCTGCCCGCGGTGCACCCGGATCACAGAGAGCGCCCGGTCCCGCAGCACCGGAAGAATGCGATCGGCCACAGCGTCGAGGTAGTCGACGAGGTCACGCTTGGTGGCGTTCGCGCCCTCGAACAGACGGTCCTCGAGGTTGCTGAGCCGAACGCCCTCCCGCTCATCCCCGCCGGGGCTCGGTGGTTTTGCCATGACCCTCCTGGTGATCATCGCGGACTGGCCGCCTATCGCACCATCGTGCGTGTATACCTCGCTGACATGGACATCCTCCAGGAGCGCCTGCGCAGCCAGCACCTGCTCGGACCCGCGCCCGCCGCTGCGGCCGACGTCGTGCGCCACCTCGTGGCTGTCCAATCCCAGGACTACCCCGCCGCCAGATGGGCCGTCGCGCAGCGCACCGCCGACCTCACCGGCGCAGACGTCGACGATGCGCTCAGCAGCGGATCCATCCTGCGCACCCACCTGCTGCGCCCCACCTGGCACCTCGTCACGCCCGACGACATCCGCTGGATGCTGGCCCTCACGGCTCCGCGCGTGAAGGCGCTGATGGCCTACGGCTACCGCAGGTCCGGCGTCGATGACGCCATGCTGGCCAAGAGCAACCGCATCGTCGCCGCGGCACTGCACGGAGGCCCCCTCACCCGTATCGAGCTGGGCGACGCGCTGTGGAGCGAGGGCATCGAGCCGCGCGTCGACAACCGGCTGGCTCACCTGATGATCGGCGCCGAGCTCGACGGCATCGTCTGCAGCGGGCCGCTGCGCGGCAAGCAGCACACCTACGCACTGCTCGACGAGGTTGTCCCACCGGCACCCGCGAGGGACCGCGCGACCGCGCTGGCCGAGCTTGCCAGTCGCTACTACGCGAGCCACGGGCCTGCCACCATCAAGGACTTCGCGTGGTGGTCCGGCCTGTCCACCACTGAGGCGACCACGGGCACCAACACCGCACAGTCGCAGGTGGAGTGCATCGAGCTCGAAGGCCGCACCTACTGGTTCGCACCCACCGCGCACCCGACGACCGGGCGCCTCCCAACCGGGCACCTCCTCCCCGACTTCGACGAGTACACAGTGGCCTACGCGGACCGCACGCACCTCATCGACGCCGCCGATCTCCACCACATGCCCAACCGCATGGACGTCATCTCCAACAACGTCTTGGTCGTCAACGGCCGTGTGGTCGGCAGCTGGAAGCGCGCCGTCGAGAAGGGCACCGTACGACTGACGATCACACCATTCGAGCAGCTTCCCAAGCGCGCGCATGCCGCCGTCGCCAGCGCAGCCGAGCGCTACGCGGCGTTCCTCCAGCTACCACTCCACCTGGAGGCTCAGCACTCACCCTCACGCAGCGACGCCAGGTCGATGACGAACCGGTAGCGCACGTCGCTGCGCATGGTCCGCTCGTACGCCTCGTTGACGTCCTGGATGCGGATCGTCTCGATGTCCGAGGCGATGCCGTGCTCGGCGCAGAAGTCGAGCATCTCCTGGGTCTCGCGGATCCCGCCGATCACCGAGCCGGCGAGACGGCGGCGCTTGTTGATCAGCGCTCCCGGCTCCAACGTGGAAGGGTCGGGCAGCCCCACGATCACCATGGTGCCGTCGCGGCGAAGCAGCCGCAGGTACGCGTTGTAGTCGTGCGATGCCGACACGGTGTCGAGGATGAAGTCGAAGCGGCCCGCGTTCTTCTCGAAGACGTCATCGTCAGCTGTGGCTACGAAGTCGTCCGCGCCCAGTCGCAGAGCGTCGTCTTGCTTGCCCGGTGAATGGCTGAGCACGGTGACGCGCGCGCCCATTGCCTTGAGGAACTTCACGCCCATGTGGCCGAGGCCGCCGAGGCCCAGCACCGCCGCGTCGCGGGCCTGATCACCTCCAAAGTGGCGGATGGGCGAGTACGTGGTGATCCCAGCACACAGCAGCGGCGCCGCACCGTCCAGCGGGATGCCGTCGGGGATGCGCAGCAGGTAGCTCTCGTCGACGACGATGCGCTCCGAGTAGCCACCGTACGTCGGGGTTTTGCCGTCGCGTTCGAGCCCGTTGTAGGTGACCGTCATGCCCTCGAGGCAGTACTGCTCCTCCCCCGCCAGGCACGCCTCGCACTTGCGACAGGAGTCGACGAACACGCCGACGCCGACGGTTTCCCCCACGCGCCACCGGCTCACGTCCGCGCCTACGCTCGTCACCGTCCCCACGACCTCGTGCCCCGGCACCATCGGGAAGATCGACCCTCCCCACTCGTCGCGCGCCTGGTGGATGTCGCTGTGGCACACACCACAGTGGAGGACCTCGATGAGCACGTCGTTCGGGCGCGGGTCGCGCCGTTTGAAGTCGAAGGGGCCCAGTGGTGTCTTGGGGTCGGTCGCGGCGTAGCCGCGGGTGGGAATCATCCGCCCATCCTAGGGACAGGCACTGCGGTCCGAGACGCTCAGGCGGCCGCCGGACCCGCCTCCACCATGCGCACCAGCACGCCCGGGGCCACCCCGAAGCGCGCGGCCGTGCCCGCGGGCAGCTCGATGGCGGCCTTGGCGCCGCGCACCAGGCTGCTGGCCCGCCAGGGCCGGATCGACTCGACCACGCGCACCACCCGGCCGTCGCCGTCGACGAACACCACGTCGAGCGCGAAGCGCATGAAGAACATGTGGATCGAGTTGCACGGCCGGATCGCCAGGCCGTGGCTGGCGGGCAGCTCGCGGCGGAACATCAGGCCCATGAAGCGCGACCAGAGGGTGTCGGCCACCTCGACGTGCTCCGCGACGACCGAGCCGGTCTCGGTCTCCAGGCGGTACAGCTGTGCCATCGGCCCGATGGTACGGGCGATCCGGTGCACGGACGTCGAAAGCAACACGCCCGGTACAGTCGTTGCATGACCAACCAAGAGGTCGAGATCCACGTCGACCCCCTCTGTCCGTGGTGTTGGCTGACAGCGCTGTGGCTGTTCGAGGTCGAGCGGGTGCGCCCCATCACCATCACCACCAAGCTGTTCTCGCTCGCCGAGATCAACCGCGAGCATGCCCACGCTGCTGCACTCAAGGCCGGCGAGACCTCCCTGCGGGTCATGGTCGCCGCCCGCCGGGCCGGCGGTGAGAAGGCCGTCCGGGCCACCTACCTCGCCCTCGGTGAGGCCAGCCACGAGCGGTCCGAGGACCTCGGCGCCATCGACGTCCTCCGGGCCGCAGTCAGCTCTGCCGGCCTTCAGGCAGGCCTCGCCGACGAGGCCGTCGCCGATCCGAGCACGCTCGACGATCTCCTCGTTGAGCACGCCGCCGCGGTCGTGCGCGGAGCCTTCGGCGTGCCCACGCTCAGCATCGACGGCGGCGCCGCCTTCTTCGGCCCCATCGTCGACACCCAGATCACCGGCGAAGAGGCCGGCGAGCTCTGGGACAAGGTTGCGCCTGTGCTTGTCGAGCCTCGCCTCTTCGAGCTCAAACGCGCCCGCACCGGTCACGCTGAGGTGGGGCGCCATCGCAAGCCGGTCGCGGCCGTCCACTGACCCGATCGCTGCAACGGGTTCGAGTGCGCGGCGAGGGGGATAATCGAGCCATGACCCAGCCGGCCGTGTCGAGCACGCTGTCGCGGGTCCGGCTCGCCATCGCCGGTGTGGCCGTCATCGCGGTCGCCGAGATCGCCGGCGGAGTGGCCTCCGGCTCACTGGCGCTGCTCAGCGACGCCGGCCACCTGGTCACCGACTCGGCGACGCTCGGGCTCACGTGGTACGCGGTCTCGCGCAGCCGCCGCCCCGCCGGCGCCAGCCACACCTTTGGACATCACCGCGGCGGCATCGTCGCCGCCGCCCTGAACGGCGCGGTACTGGTGGTCATCGCCGCGGTCATCGCCGCCGGCGCCATCAGCCGCCTCCAGCACCCCGCAGCGGTGACGGCGATACCGGTGCTGGTGATCGGCGCCCTCGCCCTTGCCGGCAACCTGGCCATCGCCGTGCTGCTGCGCGGCGCCGGTGGCGGGCTGGGCGTGCAGAGCGCCGCGCTCCACGTCATCGCCGATGTGCTCACCGACGCGGCAGTCGTGGTGGGCGCGCTCGCGCTCCTCCTTCTGGGCTGGACGCGTGCCGACGCGGGGGTGTCCCTGCTCATCGCCGCGCTCGTGTTCGTCGGTGCCCTGGGACTACTGCGCGAGGCGCTGCACATCCTCAACGAGGGGACGCCGCGCGACCTCAACCTGGAGGCCGTGCGAACCCGGATCGCGGAGCTGCCCGGCATCGACGGCGTGCACGACCTCCACATCTGGTCACTCGACCGCGAGCACCGGGCCCTCTCCGCGCACGTCATCGTCGGCGATCGTTCGCTCGGTGAGGTCACCGCCATGATCCGCTCGGTCGAGCTCGTGCTCTGCGAGGAGTTCGGCATCGAGCACGTCACCGTGCAGCCCGAGTGCCCGTCCTGTTCGGTGGAGGCGCCGCTCTACTGCAACATCGAGGGACACCACAAGCTCGTCCATGAGACGGCGCGCGGAGCGCGGTAGCTCAGTCGGGCGCTGGGAAGCCGGCGCGCACCTCGGTGCCCTCGCCCACCACGCTGCGCACCTCGAGGTGGCCATCCTCGATCTCGGCTCGCTGACGCATGGTCAGCAGGCCGAGCCCGGTGCTGCGCCCCAGCCGTGCCTCGGTGGCGGTGACGTCGAAGCCCTCGCCGTCGTCGAGCACCACCACCGCCACCCGCTGCGGCTGGAAGAGCAGCGCCACCTCAACGTTGCTCGCATGACCGTGGGCGAGCGCGTTGCTGAGGGCGTCCTGGACGATGCGGAAGAGCGCCACCTCGACGCCGGCGCGCAGGCGGCGGGGCGCGCCCAGCACGACGATCTTGGCGCTCACCGTCGCCTCGAGATCGGCGACCAGCCGCCGCAGCGACGCCACCAGCCCCTCCTCGTGGAGATCGTCCGGGTGCAACCGGAACACCACCCGCTGGAGCTGGCGCAGCGCCGCGTCGGTGGAGCGGCGACAGCTGGCGGCGCCGGCGACGGCCGCGGCTGGGTCGCGGGCCACGGCGTGGCCGATCAGCTCGGTGTGCAGCGCGGCGTCGGCGAGCAGCTGCATCGGACCTTCGAAGATGTCCTGGGCAGTGCTGTCGTGGTCCTGGTCGATGAGGTGGAAGAGCTGGCGCACCGCCTGGTTGGCGGCGGCGCCGGGCCCGTCGATCGAGGCCCCCTCGAGGGTGGCGATTCGCGCCAGCGACTTCTTCAGCTTGGCGAGGATGGCGCGTTGCTCGCGGAGATCGTCGATTCGCCCGCGCAAGCAGACCATGCGCTCGTCGAGCGCGGCCAGCTCGGTGCGCAGCTCGAGGCCCTCCTCGAGACGCTGGAGGTACTGCCCGCCGCTTCCCCCGGTGAGGCGCTGGACGATGGCCTGGTGGTTGGCGTCGTACGGCTTGAGCCGGGTGCGCACCTCGTCGCGCTCGGCGCCGGCTGCGGAGTGAGCGGCCTCGAGGCGTTCGATGAGGTCATCGATGTCCGTGCCTCGCCCGTCGACGCCGTAGCGCAGCCCCACCAGGGGCGATCTCGCCACCCGCACGTCGAGGGTGAACGGTGGCGCCGAGAGGTCAGCTGTCACGATCACCCTTCCTGAGCTGATTGAAGCGATAGGCCGATGTCAGTCTACGCCGCGCCCTCGTCCCGTGCCAGGGTCGAAGAGCCGGCACAGCCGTGGGCCAAGCTGGCCGCGGCCAGGGTGATGAGCACTCCGCGACGTGCCCTCTGGAAACGAGTCGCTGCCATGGAAGCCTCCGTCGTCGGGCACATCTGGCGGGCCCGGGAAACACCCGAAATCCCTTGGCCGCCCGCCACTCTAGCTTTGCCGGAGGGAGCGCCGCAGGGCAGCGGACAGAAGAAAAGCGTTTACGTCGACCGCTTCAGTGGCGCATGAAGCGCAAGCGGATCAGGTCGAGCAGAACCATCCCGGAGTCACGCAGCGCACTCACCCGCGAGGCCTCGCGATGGCTCCAGCGCACCGGAACCTCGGCGATCTCCCAGCCCTTGCGGCGAGCGCGCAGCAGCGCCTCGGCGTCGAAGCCGAAGCCCCTGGTGCGCAGCGGCTCGAAGCACGCTACCGCGGCCTCCGCGGTGAACACCTTGAACCCGCATTGGGTGTCGTGCAGCCCGGGCAGCACGATCAGCTGCACGAGTCGGTTGTAGGTGCGGCCCATCATCTCCCGCCTCCCCGGCTGGTGGACGTCGATGGTGGCGCCTGGCACCGCCCGTGAAGCGATCGCGACGTGACAGGCGTCACCCAAGCGAGCGCGCAGCCGGGGCAGCTCCTCGATGGGCGTGCTCAGGTCGGCGTCGCTGAAGAGGCGGTGCTCACCGCGCGCGCGAAGCATGCCCGCGCGCACCGCCGCGCCCTTGCCCTGGTTGCGCTCCAACGCCACCAGCGAGAGCTGCGGCCACGTCTCGGTCGTCGCGCGCACGTACTCGACGGTGCCGTCGGTGCTGCCATCGTCCGCGACGATCACCTCGTAGGGCTCACCAGCTGTGTCGAGGTACTCGCGCAGGCGCTCGAGCGTGGCCGGGATGCGCTCGCGCTCGTCGTATGCGGGGATCACGACGCTGATCACCGCCGCACCTCGCGACGTTCCAGGAACCAGAACTGCGGCAGCGCCAGCTGGCGGCGCCATCGACTGGGCTCCTGGGCGAGCCGCCACAGCCACTCCAGCCCGGCCTGGCGCACCAGCGCGGGCGCGCGCCGGGCCGTCCCCGCCAGGTAGTCGAGGGTGCCGCCGACGCCGATGCCGACTCGTCCGTACATGGCCGGCAGGTACTCGCGCAGGAAGCGCTCCTGGCGGCCCGCGCCGTACGCCGCCGCCACCACGGCCGGCTCGCCGGCGCCCACCCGCGCGGCGGTTGCCGCGGTGGGATCGCCGCCGTCGGCGACCACGTCCAGCCC
>NZ_JAEKNS010000132.1:0-20361 GCF_016464765.1 Candidatus Aeolococcus gillhamiae
TCGATCCGGCCGAGGCTCTCGGTCCGGGTGAGGGCGTGCGGTGCCTTGACCTTGCTCGTCACGTCGGATCCCATAAGCCGCGCCGCGGCCTTGTGTTATCTTTGGCCACCGCCCGGACCGAGTTCCGGGGTGCGCCAAGGCCACTTGTGTGGTGGGGCGCAATTCTAGTACGCGGTGCCATCGTTTTTCGGCGCTGGACCGTTTTCCGGGAAGATCACCACACCATGTCTCAGCGCTGCGACGTCTGCGGAAAGGGGCCCATGTCGGGCAACAACGTCAGCCATTCCAAGCGACACACCCGGCGCCGCTTCATGCCCAACCTGCAGTCCGTCCACATTCTCCGTGCCGGCCGTCTCGTCAAGGCCAAGGTCTGCACTCGCTGCGTGCGGACCCAGGCGAAGGCTGCTCGTTAGCCCTACGAGGCTGCGCTGCGCCGCGCCGGCCGCGGCCGCCTGATCGCGCGCAGCAGGCTGACCATCTCGACGGCGGCGATGGCGGCGTCAGCGCCCTTGTTGCCCGCCTTGCCGCCCGCCCGGTCGAGCGCCTGCTCGAGGTTCTCCGCGGTGACCACGCCGAAGCCGGTCGGCACCCCGGTGGCGGCGTGGACCGCCCCCACGCCGCGGGCGGCCTCGCCGGCGACCAGGTCGAAGTGGGCCGTCTCCCCGCGGATGACCACCCCGAGGCAGATCACCGCGTCGACGTTGCCATGCTCGGCGAGCTCCCTGGCGGCGACGGGGATCTCGAAGGATCCGGGTACCCAGGCCACCACCAGGTCCGCGTCACGCGCGCCGTGACGCAGCAGGGTGTCCACCGCTCCCTCGAGGAGGCGTTGCGAGACGACGTCGTTGAAGCGACCGACCACCAGCCCGAAGCGCATTCCGGTGGCATCGAGCTTGCCCGTCTTCACATCCACGCGCGCATCGTCCCAGATATTTCGGGACGTTGGGCTATCGGCGCGTGCGCCGGGAGCTCACTGGGGAAGGTCCGTGCGCGGCTGCGTGGCCCCGCGCAGGTAGACGTGGCGCAGCTCATGGCGGGTCCGGGTGGTCTCCACGTGGGCGAGCAGCCGGAGCACTCGCGGCATGGCCCCGGGCACGTCGATCTCCGTTGCGGAGAGCATCGGGACGTCGGTCATGCCGGCCTGGCGGGCCGCGTAGGCGGGGAACTCGGCCGTGAGGTCCGGCGTGGCGGTGAAGACGATGCTGACCAGCTCTTCGGCGGTGAGGCCGTTGCGCCCCAGCACGGCCTGGACGAGCTCGGCGATGGCCTCGAGGATCAGGCCGCGATCGTTTGCCTCGACCTGGATGGCGCCACGGATCGCCTGGATGGCCATGGCCGCCGCGGCTAGCCGGCGTCGAGCTGCTCGGGGTCGAGGCGGTGCCCGAGCTTGGTTCGCTTGGCCTCCAGGTAGCGCCGGTTGTGCGCGGTCGGCGGAACCACCAGCGGCACCTGGTCCACCACCTCGAGCCCGAAGCCGGAGAGCCCGTAGTACTTACGAGGGTTGTTGGTGAGAACGCGGATCCGCTGCACGCCGAGGTCAGCGAGGATCTGCTGACCGATGCCGTAGTCGCGCTTGTCGACGGGAAGGCCGAGGTGCTGGTTGGCCTCCACGGTGTCGAGGCCGCGGTCCTGGAGCGCGTAGGCGCGGAGCTTGTCGAGCAGCCCGATGCCCCTGCCCTCCTGGCGCAGGTAGACGAGGACGCCGCGGCGCGCGTCCCCGAGGATGGCCATGGCGCGATCCAGCTGGGCGCGGCAGTCGCAGCGCTGCGAACCGAACACGTCGCCGGTGAGACATTCGCTGTGCACCCGCACCAGCACCGGTCCGCCGTCGGCCACGTTCCCCCAGCACAAGGCCACGTGGGTGGCGCCGGTGATGACGTCCTCGTAGGCGTGGATGGTGACCACGCCCTCGTCGATCGGCAGGGTCGTGGTGGCGCCGCGGACGACCAGGCGTTCGCTGCGGCGCCGGTAGGCGATGAGGTCGCTGATGGCCACGATGCGCAGGCCGTGCTCGGCGGCGAAGTCGTCGAGGTCGGCGCGGCGGGCCATGCTTCCGTCGGCGCGCATGATCTCGCAGATCACGCCGGCAGGAAAGCGCCCGGCGGCCTTGCACAGGTCGACGATCGCCTCCGTCTGGCCGGCCCGTTCGAGCACGCCACCCGGTGCGGCGCGGAGGGGAAACGTGTGACCTGGCTTGGCGAAATCGCCGGGTCGCGCATGCTCGTCGCAGAGCAGCCTGATGGTGGTGGCGCGGTCGAAGGCGGAGATGCCGGTGGTCACCCCGCGGCCCACCCCGTCGACGCTCACCGTGAACGCCGTGCCGAACTGTGAGGTGTTGTTGGCAACCATGGCGGAAAGGCCGAGCTCGTCGAGCCGCCATGCCTCGCAGGCCACGCACACCAGTCCCCGGGCGTGGGTGGCCATGAAGTTGACGGCCTCGGGGGTGATGCGGTCGGCGGCGATGGCGAGGTCACCCTCGTTCTCGCGGTCCTCGTCGTCGACGATGACCACGAAGCGACCCTGGCGGATGTCCTCGATCGCCTCCTCGGGCGTGCACAGCGTCATCGGTCAGCCCTCCGCAGCCAGCACCACGGCTCGCGTGGTGCTGGCGTGCGCGGCGACGCCGCGCTGCACGTACTTGGCCACGAGATCGCCCTCCAGGTTGACGTCGCTGCCGACCCGCCAGCCGCCGGCGATCGTGTGGTCACGCGTGTGCGGGATCAGCGAGACGGTGAAGCCCGCGTCATCGACGCTCACCACGGTGAGGCTGATCCCGTCGATGGCGATGCATCCCTTCTCGACGAGCAGCGGCATCAGGGCCGGGGGGGATCCGATGGTCACCCAGGTGGCGTTGCCGTCGGCACGGATGGCGGTGATCCGGCCGACCCCGTCGACGTGCCCGGTGACCAGGTGGCCTCCCACGCGGCCGTCGTGGCGGAGCGCCGCCTCGAGGTTGACCTGGTCACCCACGCCCAGCGAACCGAGCGTGGTCCGCGCGAACGTCTCGGGCATCACGTCCGAGACGAAGCCAGCGCTGATGAAGTCGGTCACCGTCAAGCAGCAGCCGTCGACCGCGATGCTGTCGCCCCGGCGCGCGCCGCGCAGCACCTCGCCGCAATTGATGCGCAACCGGCCGTCGACGGCGTCGACGCTGTCGACTTGACCGACCTCCTCGACGATCCCGGTGAACATCTACCGCACACAGTAGCCGGTCACGATGAGATCGCCGCCGAGCTGTTCGACCTCGAGGTCGGTGAGGACGACGGCCTCGGCCAGCGACCCGGCGCCCTCACCACCGATCGCGGCCGGGGCCGCGTCGCCGCCGATCAGGCGGGGGGCCAGCACGGCGACGACCGCGTCGATCAGGCCCTGGTCGCGCAGCGAGCCAAGCACCGCGGCGCCGCCTTCGGCCAGGACGCTGATCACCTCGCGACCGCCCAGGACTGTGAAGAGGGCGGGCAGGTCGACGCCACCCCGGCTCGCCGGCAGAACGACGATCTCAGCACCCGCCGCCTCGAGTGCAGCGGTTCGCTCCGGCGGGGCGGCTGCGGTGGTGGCGATCAGCACCGGCCCGCCGTCGGTCGTGAAGAGGCGAGCCGTCGGCGGGGTGCGCAGGGTGCTGTCGACGATCACCCGAAGCGGTTGCCGGGCGCCACCGGGCAGCCGCGCGGTCAGCACCGGGTCATCCTGCGCGACCGTGCTCGCGCCCACCAGGATGGCGTCGTGTCGGTGGCGCAGCCGATGGGCTAGCTCGCGGGACGCGTCTGAGCTGATCCACCGCGACTCGCCGGTGCGGGTGGCGATCCGCCCGTCCAGAGAGGCCGCGAACTTGGCGGTCACGAAGGGCATGCCGGTGCGCATGTGGGTGAGATAGAACCGGTTGAGTCGCTCCGCCTCGGCGTTGCGGACGCCGACCTCGACGGCGATGCCGGCGGCCTCGAGAGCGGCGACGCCGCGCCCGGCCACCGCAGGGTTCGGGTCGAGCATGGCGACCACGACCCGGCGCGGCGCGGCGGCGATGACCGCGTCGACGCACGGCGGGGTGCGGCCCTGCACGGTGCACGGCTCGAGGGTCACGAGCAGGTCGGCGCCCCTGGCAGCGTCGCCCGCCACGACCAGCGCGTTGACCTCGGCGTGCGGCTCGCCGGCCCGCGCGTGGTACCCGACCGCGACGACCTTGCCGCCACGCGCCACCACAGCCCCGACCATGGGGTTGGGGCTGGTGGCGTGATCGGCAAGCGCCGCCTCGGCCAGGGCGACGTCCATGAGCGCGCCGTCGTCAGCCACGGTCAGCGCGTCGACGAGACAGGTGCGACACGTCGCGCCGGCGGCGACAGGGTTCCGTCCGGGCGAAGGCTGCGGCGCTGCTCGAGGGCGGCGCGCAGCTGTCCGCAGGCCGCGTCGGTGTCCGATCCGCGCGTGTCACGCACCGTGACCACCGCGCCATCGAGCTCGGTGAGGAAGGCCAGCTCGGTGCGCCGGTCGGGAGGCCCCCAGGGGCTGTCGTCGATGTGGTTCATGGGGATCACGTTGACGTGGGCGTGTGCGCGACGGGCGATGTCGCGCAGCCCGCGGGCCTGCTCGACACTGTCGTTGATGCCGCCGATGAGGCACCACTCGAAGGTGAGCCTGCGCCCGGTGGCGCGGGCGTAGCCGGTGGCCGCGCCGACCAGCGACTCGAGGGGGTGGGCGCGATTGAGCGGCACCAGCCGGTCGCGCAGCTCGTCGGTGGAGGCGTGCAGCGACACCGCCAGCGTGCAGCCCATGCCCTCGACCGCCAGCCGGTGGATGGCCGGCACGACGCCGCTGGTGGAGACGGTGATGCGGCGCGCGCTGAGGCCCCCGTCGGCGACGAGCACCCGCATCGATCCCACGGTGGCGTCGTATGCGGCGAGCGGCTCGCCCATGCCCATGTACACGACGTGCGTGACCGGCCCCAGGCCGCGCGCGTACAGCGCCCTGGCGGCGGCGCGCACCTGGTCGACGACCTCCGCGGCGGTGCACGAGCGGCGCAGCCCCATGCGTCCCGTCGCACAGAACGGGCACCCCACGGCGCAGCCGACCTGGGTGCTGACGCACACCGTCGACCGGCGCCGTGACAGTTCGCGCCCGGGAGTCTCCATCGCCACCGTCTCGACCGTCTGCCCATCGGCGAGCCTGCAGAGCAGCTTGATGGTGCGGCCGAAGTCCGCCTCACTCTCAGCGGCGATCGTCACCGTGGAGAAGTCGAGATCGTCGCTGAGCCGGCTGCGCAGCTCGGACGGGAGCTGACGGATGTCGTCCAAGCCGGACACGAACGGCTGCCAGGCGGCGTGGCGCAGCTGTGCCGCGCGAAAGGCGGGCGCGCCGTGTGCGGACAGCAGCTCGATGAGGGTGTCGGAGTCCGCGGTGCTCAGTGCGATGCGGGGCATAGGCTTCCATTCTCGCAGCGAACCTAGACTGGGCCGGTGCGCGACCTCTTCAGCGGCCTCATCGGAGTGCCCGCGACGATCCTGATCGCGGCGGGTCTTGGACTGGCCGGGGTCACGCTCGTGAGCCGGGCGCGACGCCGCCGCGAGCCGCCGATCCGCTGGGTTCACCTGGCGCTGGGGTTGGCCCTCTTCATCGCCGGCGGGCTGGTGATGCTCCTCGACGTCGCGGTGGTGGGAGTGCGCTGACGGCGCTCAGGTGCGCCCCAGCAGGTCGAGGAACTCGTTGCGGCACTTGGGGTCGGTCTGGAAGCCCCCGGTCAAGGCCGACGTCACCGTGCGGCTGTTTTGCTTCTCGACGCCGCGCATCATCATGCAGAGGTGGGAGGCCTCGATGACCACGGCCACGCCGTAGGGATCGAGAGCCTCGTTGAGCGCGGCGGCGATCTGGGTGGTGAGCCGCTCCTGGACCTGGAGGCGGCGCGCGAACATCTCCACGATTCGCGGCAGCTTGCTGAGCCCGACGATGCGGCCGCGCGGCAGGTAGGCGACGTGCGCCTTGCCAAAGAACGGCAACAGGTGGTGCTCACAGAGCGAGTACACCTCGATGTCGCGGACCAGCACCATCTCTTCGTAGCTCTCCTCGAAGACGGCGCCGTTGATGACGTCGGCGACCTCGAGGTCGTAGCCGCTGAGCAGGAATCGAAGGCTGCGGGCGACGCGGTCCGGCGTGTGCAGGAGGCCCTCCCGCGCCGTGTCCTCGCCGACCTCGCGGATGAGACACTCGATGAGCGGGATGATCGGGTCAGCGCCCACGGAGGCGACGGCCGCGACCGGTTGATCCCGCGACGGTCGGATCGGCAGCGGCGTGGGCTCGTCCATCCGGCAACTATGCCACCGCGACCAGGCAGCGCCGGCCGGAGAGTCCGTCTGCCGGCGGCTATCGATTGCTGTAGATGGGGATGTTGGTGCCGGACAGCGGAGCTGCGGCGTCACTCACGAGGAACTCCACGATGGCGGCGACGTCCTCCGGGGTCATCCCCGCACGCAGCTGGGGAGCGGCGCGTCGCAGCATCGCGGTGTCCACCGCTCCAGGGCTCACCGCCACGCAGCGCACGCCGTGCTCACGACCTTCCAAGGCCACCGCCTCGGTCAAACCGATCAGCCCGGCCTTGGAGACGTTGTAGGAGGCATTGCCCGGGAACTTCTCGACCCCGGGGACGCCGGAGAGTGAAGCCATGTTCACGATCACGCCCCCGCCGCCGGCAGCCATCCGACGCAGCGCTTCGCGGCACCCGGCGAACGCGGCGTCGAGGTTGACGGCCATGACCGCGCGCCAGCGCTCGTCGCTGATGTCGGCCAGCGGTTGCGGGTCCAGAGCCGCCGCGTTGTTCACCCACACCGCCATGCGGCCGAGCTCCGCAGCTACCGCCGCAATCTCCGCCATGGCACCGGCTGCGCCCACGTCGGCGTGGTGCACGTGGATCCCCGGCCGGCCGGCGGCGGTCTCGGCGAGCTCCGACTCGGTGCGTGCCACCGCCAGCACGGTGTACGGCCCAGCCAGGCGTTGCGCGATCGCGCGGCCGATGCCACGCCCTGCGCCGGTGACGACGGCGACATCGTCGCGCGACTCGTCGTTTGTGCCTGTCACGTCGACGCAGGATCGTACTGCCGCCGTTCCCTGTACGCGGAGCCACGGTCAGGTACCGGTTCCGGGAACCCAGGCTGCCGGCGGCGTGCTATCACTCCGCCGGCGTGGGCCTGGGGTGTCGCTCGCACATCCGCCAAGGCAGCGGCCGGGGGGCCAGCCAGCGCCTAGCGCGAGCTCCACGGGCCGATTGTCAGCGCGAACGTCGATTTGTGCGTGGTTGGTGACGAACGTCGGCTACTGGGGGACCCCTCAATAAGCCAATTGCGTCAAATACTCCTCAACTTTGCGCACATGCGCCAGACCTGCCACCGGTCCTCCTGGAAAGCGCCGCTTTGAATACGAAAACGTGGTGCCCAGGAAGGGACTCGAACCCTTACAACCTTGCGGTCACCAGCCCCTCAAGCTGGCGTGTCTACCAATTCCACCACCTGGGCACGTGGCCGGCGGATTTTACCTGCACCGGCTCGCGCGCAACCGCCGCTCGCGGCCGCCTTGTGCGCCATCTCGAGACTACTTACTATGCGTGAATCATTATCCGGCGTTATGCACTGGGATGAGGCATGGCAGTAGCCCTCCACCACGTTGAAGCCGCCGCCCCCCCCGCCCGGAGCGGCGCCGCCGACCAGGTTCCCGTGGCGCTGGGCCGCATGCTCGCTCCCCTTCACGAAGCTCTGCGCGCCAGTGCCCCCGCTTCTGGGACTCGCATCGGGGCGATGTCCTCTTATCACCTGGGATGGACCGACGCGCAGGGGCGGCCTGGCAGGGGTGCATCGGGCAAGTTCGTGCGCGGCTGCCTGGCACTCTGGGCGGCCGAGCAGTGCGGTGGGGACGTGGCGAGCGCGCTGCCCGCCGCCACCGCCGTCGAGTGGATCCACAACTTCACCCTGGTCCACGACGACATCCAGGACGGCGACGTCGAACGTCGCCATCGCCCCACCGTCTGGGCGGTCTGGGGCAGCGCCCAGGCGATCAACGCCGGTGACGGCATGCACGCGATCGCCTACCGCGCGCTGCTGTCCGGACGTGATCGGCCGACGGCGCGATTGCGTGCGGCGACGGCGATCAACGACGCCATCGTCGCCGTCATCGAAGGCCAGTGCCTCGACCTTGCCCTGGAGGGGCAGATCGACACTACCGTGACCACCTACCTGCACCTGGCGCGCGCCAAGACCGGAGCCCTGATCGGTGCGGCGCTCGAGGCCGGAGCCCTGCTTGGCGGTGCCGACTCGCGCCGGGCCGCGCTGCTGCGCCGCGCCGGCATCGAGATGGGGATCGCCTTCCAGGTGCGCGACGACTGGTTGGGAACGTGGGGAGACAGCGCGGTGACCGGCAAGGGCTGCGGCGGTGACCTTGCCCGGCGCAAGGTCACCTACCCGGTCGTCGCCGGCCACGCACGACTGCGAGGCGCGGCGCAGCGCCACTTCCGCCGGCTCTACCGGCAACCCGGGGGCGACGAGGACGTGATCCTGGCGCTCCTCGACGAGGCGCGGGCCGGCGAGGCGGTCGCCGACGAGCTGGCGCGTCGCAGCCGCTCGGCGATGCGCCTGGCGGGGATGTGCGGGCTCTCGCCGGTGGCGGTCGGCGACTTCCGGTCGTTCGTCGACTTCATCGTCGAGCGGGCGGCCTGATGGTGGCCATCAACGGTGAGCGCTCGCACCCCAACGGAGCGACGAGCAGCCGCAAGGCGGACCACCTGCGCATCAACCTCGAGGAGGACGTCGCCGCCAAGGGTGTGTCCACCGGCTTCGACGCCTACCGCTTCATGCATTGCGCGCTCCCCGACATCGACCTCGACGAGGTCAGCACCGCCACCGAGGTGCTGGGCTGGCAGCTCGCCTCTCCCCTCTTCATCTCGTGCATGACCGGTGGGACCGAGCAGGCGGCGCGCATCAACATGGTGCTCGCGGAGACGGCTGCCGAGCTCGGGATCGCCCTGGGTCTCGGCTCTGCCCGCGTACTCCTGGAG
Source organism: Candidatus Aeolococcus gillhamiae (assembly GCF_016464765.1). Classification (NCBI taxonomy): domain Bacteria; kingdom Bacillati; phylum Candidatus Dormiibacterota; class Candidatus Dormibacteria; order Candidatus Aeolococcales; family Candidatus Aeolococcaceae; genus Candidatus Aeolococcus; species Candidatus Aeolococcus gillhamiae. The sequence goes on from NZ_JAEKNS010000132.1 coordinate 9,026, forward strand.
CGTCCCGAGGCGCTCCCCAGCTTCGCCGTCAGAGAGATCGCCCCGACGGTTCCACTGCTGGCCAACCTGGGGGCGGTGCAGCTCAACCTCGGGGTAAGCAGCGGTGACTGCGCGCGCCTCGTCGACATGCTCGGCGCCGACGCGCTGGTGCTGCACCTCAACGCGCTCCAGGAGGCGCTGCAGCCGGAGGGCGACACCTGCTTCGCGGGCCTGCTGGGACGCATCGAGACGGTAGCGGCCTCGCTTGCCGTGCCGGTGATCGTCAAGGAGGTCGGCTGGGGAATCTCGGCGGACCTGGTCACCGGGCTGCTCGACGCGGGCGTCGCCGCGGTCGACGTGGCCGGCGCTGGGGGCACCTCCTGGAGTGAGGTCGAGCGCCATCGCCTCGGCGGCCCCGCGGCGGGGACGGCGGCAGCGTTCGCCGGCTGGGGCATCCCGACGGCGGTCGCGCTCACCCAGGCGCGCGCGGCCGCCCCGGACGGCGTGATCTTCGCCAGCGGCGGAGTGCGCAGCGGGCTCGACGTCGCCGTGGCCAGCGCGCTCGGCGCCGACCTCGTCGGAGTGGCAGGGCCCTTCCTGCGCGCCGCGGCGTTCGGCACGCAGGCGTGCGTCAACCTCGGACGCGAGTGGTTCGACGTGCTGCGCATCGCCATGTTCTGCACCGGCTCGCGCGACCTGCCCTCGCTGCGCAGCTCTGCACGGTTGGTGCGCGAGGACGGCGGCCCCGTCCCGGGCGCGGACGGGGTCACCCTGGTCGCCAGCCTGATCGAGACCATCTCCGACCTCCGCGGCACCCAGGTGACACGCACAGCCGCTCGCGGATGAGCGTGCTCGCACCCGCCCCGTCACCCCCTCACGCCGAGCTGGCGCACGCGGATGCCTTCTGCCGGCGCCTTGCGCGTCGTCATTACGAGAACTTCACGGTCGCGTCGGCGGTGCTTCCTGCCGAGCTGCGCGTCCACCTGGCGCGCATCTACGCGTACTGCCGGGTGACGGACGACCTCGGCGACGAAAGCCGCTCCGACGCTCGCCTGCAGATGTGGCGCGCTGAGGTGATCGCCGCGCTGAGCGGCGACGCGGTGCCCACCCACCCTGTCCTGCTCGCTCTTCGCGAGACCGTGCATGCGTGCGCGATCCCGGTGCAGCCGTTCGTCGACCTGATCAGCGCCAACCTCCAGGACCAGCGGGTCACCGCCTACGCCAGCTGGCCTGAGCTGGAGGCGTACTGCCGGCTGTCGGCTGCGCCCGTCGGCCGCATGGTCCTCGCGGTGCTAGGGATTCGCGGTCCGCGTGCGGAGCGGCTCTCAGATTCCGTGTGCATCGGGTTGCAGCTGGCCAACTTTGCCCAGGACGTCGCGGTCGACGCGCGCCTCGGGCGGCGCTACCTGCCGGCTGACGACGTCGCCGCACTGGGTGTCCACGGCGCGGTGCGCGCGCTCTGTGAGCGCGCCCACGCCATGCTCGAGGCGGGCTGCGAGCTGGAGGCGATGACCGCCGGCCGTCTGCGTGCCCAGCTGGCGATGTACCGGCTGGGAGGGACGGCCATCCTCGACGCGATCCGGCGCGCGTCGTTCCGTACCGATGCGGTTCGCCCCGAGGTGAGCGCGCCGGTCAAGGCCCGTCTCGCGGCCGAGGCGATCGCGCTCCTGGCGACCGACCACCCCGGTTCCGCGAGCAACGGCGGCATCGTGCAGGCCGAGCGGGTCTGCCAGCGCCTCGCCCGTATCAACGCGGCCAACTTCTACTGGGGGTTCATCGCCCTGCCGCGGCCGCAGCGCACCGCCATCTACGCGCTGTACGACTTCGCGCGCCAGGTCGACGACGCCGTCGACTCCCCCACGGCTGCTGACCCACGCGCAGCGCTCGACTCGACGCGGGCACGGCTGCGTGGCGCCCTGGCGGGCGAGCCCGACGACGACGTCACCACCGTCCTGGCCCGCGCGGTGGCGTCGTACCGCATCCCGCGCGCGGAGCTGGACGCTCTCATCGACGGTGTCGAGCGCGACCTCACCACGTCGCGATATTCCGACTGGGATGAGCTGGCCGGCTACTGCCTCCTGGTCGCATCCAGCGTGGGTCGGATGTGTGTGCGCATCTTCGGTTTCGACGACGAGGTCGCGCTGGCCCATGCGGACGACCTGGGGCAGGCGATGCAGCTCACCAACATCCTCCGAGACGTCCGCGGCGACCTGGAGATGGGGCGCATCTACCTCCCCTTGGACGAGCTCGCCGCCTTCGGCATCAGCGAGCAGCAGCTCGCCGGCGCAGCTCCTCCACCGCGCTGGCCGGAATTCGTCGGCTTTCAGGCACGACGGGCACGCCGTCTCTTCGCCTCGGGGCTCCGCGTGGAGCACCACATCCCGCATCGCGCCGGGATCTGCGTGCGCACCATGGCCGGGCTGTACCAGCGCATCCTCGCGGAGATCGAGGCGCACCCGGAGACGCCGCTGCAGCGGCGGCTCTCCCTGACCCCTTCACGGAAGGCGGCGGTGCTGGTTCGTGCGGCGCTGCCGCGAGCACCACGCAGGGTGGTGAGCGCCGGCAGCGGTGCCCGCCGCTGATGCGCGTCGTCGTCGTCGGCGCGGGACTAGCCGGGCTCGCCGCCACGTGCAGGTTGATCGACCGCGGCCACGACGTCGTCCTGGTGGAGCGGACCCGGCTGGTCGGTGGCAAGGCGACGTCATTCACCGTCGACGGGGTGGAGGTTGACAACGGCCAGCACGTCCATCTCGGCTGCTGCACCGATTATCTCGACTTCGTGAGGTCACTGGGCATGAGCGACGCGCTCTGGAACCAGCGGCGGTTCGAGGTTACCGTGCTGCGCCGCGAGGGCCGTCCGAGCAGGCTGTTCGCGACGCGCGGACTGCCCCCCGCGCTCAGCCTGCTCCCATCGTTCGCAGCGTATGCACCGCTGCGGCTCGCGGCGAAGCTCGAGGTGGTCCGCGGCCTGCGCAGTGCCGGCGAGACCCCTGGCCCCGGTGAGACCTTCGCCGCATGGCTCCGGCGCCACGGCCAGGGACGCGCGGCCATCGACGGCTTCTGGGAGCTCTTCGTCGTGCCGGCGCTCAATGGCAGGCTCGACGAGGTGGCCGCCGCAGACGCACTGTTCGTGATCCGCACCGCCTTCACCGGGCACCCGGACGCGGCGCGGATTGGCTGGTCGCGCGTCCCCCTGGCGCGGATCGCGGAAGCCGCGGCGGCGCGCGCAGGCAGCGTCCGTCTGCGCAGCGGCGTCGTGGCTCTGCTCGACGACGGCGGGGACGTGCACGGAGTCCGCTGCAATGACGGCGAGGAGATCGTGGGCGACGCGGTGGTGCTCGCCGTGCCACCGGCGCGTGCCGCCGCCATCCTCGGAGACCCGACGCGGTACGGCGTCACCGGGCTGGACCGGTTCCAATCCCGAGCCATCGTCGACGTTCACCTCTGGTTCGACGCCGCGGTTGACATTGGCTTCGCCGCCATCGTCGGCTCGCCGGTGCAGTGGGTGTTCGAGAAGCAACCAGGCTACCTGTGCTGCAGCCTGAGCGCCGCCGATACCGTGGTGGGCCGCCCGGAAGCAGACCTCGTCGAGCTGTGCCACGGGGAATTGACCGCGGTGCTGCCGCGGCTTGGCTCCGCCCGTCTGGTGCGAGGCGCTGTCACGCGCGACCCCGAGGCAACCTTTATCCCCGCTCCGGGGCTGCATCGCCCGGGCTCGACGACGTCGCGTCCCAACCTCGCCATCGCGGGCGCCTGGACCGCGACCGGCTGGCCGGCGACCATGGAGTCGGCGGTGCGCAGCGGTCGCGCGGCCGCCGACGTGCTCGCCAACGCGCCCCGGCGTGCAACGCGTGAGCTGGAGACGGCGCGTGGCTGACACCCTGCAGCGCGAACACGCCGGCGTCATTCCGGGCTCACGCGCCGCCGTCAGCGCCGCGGTCGACCACCTCCTCGAACGGCAGGACGCGCGCGGCTGGTGGTCGGGGGAGCTGGAGACCAACGTCACCATGACGTCTGAGCACGTACTGCTGCTCGCGTTTCTCGGCCTCCCGCACGACGACATCAGGGACGGAGCGATCCGCCACCTGCTCGGCTGCCAGCGCGAGGACGGTTCCTGGGGCCTGTACCACGACGCTCCCGCCGACCTCAGCACTACCATCGAGGCGTATGTGGCCCTGCGCGTCCTCGGCCTCGACGGCGCGCGACCGGAGCTGAGCCAGGCACGGCGCGCCATCCTCGAGCAGGGCGGGGTCGCCCACGCGCGCGTCTTCACCAAGATCTGGCTGGCTCTCTTCGGCGCCTACCCGTGGGAGGGCGTTCCCAGCATGCCGCCGGAGCTGGTCTGGCTGCCGCCAAGGGTCCCGCTCAACCTATACGACTTCGCATGCTGGGCACGCGGGACGATCGCGCCTCTGCTCATCGTCATCTCCCGCCGGCCGTGCCGGCCGCTCCCGTTCTCGCTCGCCGAGCTGGTCCTCCCGGGGACCGAGTGGCGTCTGCGCCGGGTCGAGGCGAGCGGGCCGTTCGCGTGGGCCGACCACCTGCAGAAGCAATACGAACGGCTGCGCATCCACCCCGGTCGCAGCGCTGCGCGGCGCCGGCTGGTGAAATGGATCCGTGCGCGGCAGGAGGCCGACGGAAGCTGGGGTGGCATTCAGCCACCGTGGGTGTACTCGCTGATCGCGCTGCATCTCGAGGGCATGCCGCTCGACCACGAGGTCATGCGACGCGGGCTGACGGGGCTGGACCGCTTCGCCGTTGAGGATGACGGCGGCTGGCGTCTCCAGGCGTGCATGTCGCCGGTGTGGGACACCGCGCTCGCGATCCTCGCGCTGCGCCGAGCCGGGATGCCCGCGCATGCCACCCCGCTGCGACGCGCGGTGGAGTGGCTGGTCGACGAGCAGATCGTCGGTGGCGGAGACTGGCAGGTGCGCTGCGCACCCGGGACCGAGGGAGGCGGGTGGGCCTTCGAGTTCGACAACGACATCTACCCCGACGTCGATGACACGGCCGTCGTTGTGCTCGCTTTGCTTGAGGCGGAACAGACCGACGAGGTGCGCAACGCCGTGGCACGCGCGCAACGCTGGGTGGCCGCGATGCGCTCGAGCGACGGCGCCTGGGCGGCCTTTGACCGCGACAACGTGCGCCAGGTGGTGTACTCACTTCCGTTCGCCGACTTCGGCGCCATGCTCGATCCTCCGAGCGAGGACGTCACCGCCCACGCCATCGAGATGTTCAGCGCGCTCGGCGTCCGGCCGGACGCCCCGTTGCTGGCTCCGGCGATTGCCTATCTGCGCGGCGCCCAGGCGCCAGAGGGGTCGTGGTTCGGGCGCTGGGGCGTCAACCACGTGTATGGGACGTGGTGCGTTGTCAGCGCGCTCGCCCCCCTCCATATTGACGACCGCGCCGTGTCGTGCGCCCTGGCGTGGACGGAGCGCGTGCAGAACCACGACGGCGGCTGGGGTGAGACCTGTGCGTCGTACCGCGACCCGTCCTTCGCAGGGGTCGGGTCGAGCACCGCATCGCAGACAGCGTGGGCGATGCTGACGTTGCAGGCCGGGGGCGTCGGCGACGGGGTTGCCGCTAGCTCTGGCGCCCGCCACCTCATCGACCGCCAATCGGCAGGGACCTGGGAGGAGCCGGAGCACACCGGCACCGGTTTCCCTGGCGACTTCTACATCAACTACCACCTCTACCGGCACGTTTTTCCGTTGATGGCGCTGGCTAGATACGCCAGCACCGACGCCTAGGAGCGAACATGGCAATCCCCCTGCGACAGACCGCCCGAGTCGGTGCCTACGTCATGAACCAGCGCTTGCACCGCCGCGAGAAGTTCGCGCTGGTGCTGCAGTTGGAGCCCCTCTACCAGTGCAACCTCGCCTGTGCCGGCTGCGGGAAGATCCAGCAACCGGATGACATCCTGGCGCGGCGGCTCACCGTCCAGGAATGCATTGACGCGGTCGAGGAGTGCGGAGCCCCGATCGTCTCCGTCGCCGGCGGGGAGCCGCTGGTCCACCGTGAGATCAACCAGATCGTCGCGGCGCTCATCGAACGCAAGAAGTTCGTCTACCTGTGCACCAACGCGCTGCTCATGGAGCGCAAGCTCGACAGGTTCAAGCCGTCGCCGTACTTCTCCTGGTCCGTCCACATCGACGGGCTGCGCGAACGCCACGACGAGTCCGTCTGCCGTGACGGTGTGTTCGACAAGGCGGTGTCAGCGGTTCGTGAGGCCAAGCGGCGCGGGTTCCGGGTGAGCACCAACACCACCTTCTTCGGTCAGGACGATGCCAGCACTGTTCGCGACGTGCTCGACTTCCTCAACGACGACCTCAAGGTCGACGTCATGCAGATCTCGCCGGGCTACGCATACGAGCGTGCGCCTGACCAGGAGCATTTCCTCGGCGTGGAGCGCACCCGCGCGATTTTCCGCGAGGCGTTCGCGGACGGTCGCCGCAAGAAGTGGCGGCTCAACCACTCCCCGCTGTTCCTCGACTTCCTCGAGGGGGTCGTTGATTTCCCTTGCACAGCATGGGCAATCCCGTCGTACTCGGTGCTCGGCTGGCAGCGTCCCTGTTACCTGATGAGCGACGGGTACGTGCGCACCTATAGGGACCTGCTCGACACGACGGAATGGTCGCAGTACGGCCGCGGACGTGACCCTCGCTGCGAGAACTGCATGGCCCACTGCGGGTACGAGCCGACCGCGGTGATCGCCACCACCGGTTCGCTGCGCCAGACCCTGCGGGCCGCGTCGGACACACTCGTGGGGCAACGGATGGCGTGAGCGGCGACGAGGTCTTCCTCACCGGGGCGACCGGCTTCATCGGCGGGCACGTCCTCGACGTCCTGCTCGAGGCGGGTCACCCGGTCCGTGCCCTGGTGCGCACACATGGGCAGTTGGGCCGCCGGTCGGGTCTGACCGAGGTCGTCGGCGACGTCACCCGTGCCGGGCGGCTCGTCGATTCGATGCGCGGCTGCCGGGCGGTGATCCACACCGCGGCTGCGTACTCGTTCGCGCCGGCGGAGCGGGCTCGAATCCGCAGCACCAATGTGGCTGGAACTGCGGGCATCCTGGAGGCTGCCCGCTTGGCAGAGGTGGAGCGGGCCGTGGTGACCTCCAGCTCGGCGACCGTCGGTCCGGCGCGTGCCGGCCGGCCGGCGACAGAGGCGAACCACGCCGACGAGCACGGCCACTCCGCCTACCACGATTCCAAGATCGCGGCCGAGCGGGCCGCACTGGCGGCACGTATCCCGACCGTCCTGGTGCTGCCGACCGCTCCGGTCGGCGCGCGCGACTGGAAGCCGACCCCGACGGGCGCGGCCGTGCTCACCTTCCTTCGCGGCCGGGTTCTCGCCAGCGTCGATGGCGGCCTCAATGTCGTTGCCGTTGCAGACGTCGCCAGGGCCCATCTCGCCGCTCTCCAGCGGGGCCAGCCGGGACGGCGGTACCTCGTGGGCGGGGCCAACCTCAGCTTCGACGAGCTGTGGGCGCGGCTCGGCGCGGTGTCAGGACGGCGGCCGCCGCGCCTACGCATGCCGCATGCCGTGGCGCTGCTCGCGGCGCTCGTCGACGAAGCGCGCTGCCGGGTGGTCGCCGGCGCGCAGCCGGTTGTCCCGCTGGAAGGGGCGCGGATGGCGCGACACCGCATGTACGTCGAGACCCGTCGAGCGCAGGAGGAGCTGGGGGTCATCCCGTCCAGCGTCGACGTCGCCCTCGAGGAGTCGGTGCGCTGGTACCGCGAGCACGGGTACCTCGCAGCGTGACCGCGGCGGGTCAGGCGCCGGCCGCTGCTGCCCGGGGCGGGTCGGTCGTCGGCAGCGGCGTCACCTTGGCTGTGGCCGGCGGATCGGGGGCGAGGCGAATCGCGCTCCGCGCGGCCGCCCGGGAAGCGCGCGCGGGTCGCTGCGGTGGCTTCACCGACACCGACAGCTCCAGGCCGAGGTACGTGCGGGCGACCAGCTCGGCGAGCCGGGTCACCTCGCTCACCTCGAGTGTCGAGATGAGGCTGTGCAGCGCCTCGCGCTGCACGCTGACCGCCCGAGCGAGAACCCCCTCCCCATCGCCGTGGAGGCGCACCCTGACATGACGCCGGTCGGAGTCGTCGCGCACGGCCTCGACCAGCCCCGCGTCTCTGAGCTCATGGACAAGGAGGGAGATGCGCGACTCCGGGCAGTGCAGCACTCGAGCCAGGGCGCCCTGGCCGGTCCCGGCAGGCCCGCCGGCGGCGACCACCAGCAGCAGGTGGTAGCGTTGTTCGGTCAAGCCGAAGCTGGCCAGCGTTTGACCCATGATCGACTGGGCCTCCGCGAAGGCGCTGCGCAGCTGGGCGACCAGCTCGATGTCGGCCAGCGCATCACGCGCTCGACGCACACCCTCGGTGGACATGGCGTGAATGTACACGGTGGCGCCATCGAGCGCGTTGATTCCCGGTTCCCCACATGGGCATTGGGACCGTCCGCCGCGGCCCGCGACGACGTCTCGGCAGCGTCCGGATGAGCCGCGAACAGGCCGCAGGTACGGCCGTGAGCGGTCGCCATGTGCTTCTCACCGGCGCCGCCGGTGGGCTGGGCACCACCATCGCCACCGCCCTGTCGAGCCGGGGCGCCGTGCTGATGCTGGTGGACGTCAACGCGGCTGCGCTGCTGTCGCTGCGTGACCGTCTGTCCTGCCACGCACTCGTCGCCGACGTCGCCGACGCCGACGACCGGGCCCGCATCATCAGCCACTGCGAGCGCGCCGAGCACGTGCCCGACGTCCTCATCAACAACGCCGGCATCGAGAAGGCCAGCGAGTTCGACCGCCTCGAACCCGAGGAGGTGCGCCACGCGCTGGACGTCAACCTCGTCGGGGCGATGCTGCTCACCCACGCCGCCCTCGGGGGATTGCGCACACGCGGGCGGGGGCACGTGATCAGCATCGCGTCGATGGCCGGGATCAAGCCGGTGCCGTTCAATGCGGTGTACAACACCGCCAAGGCGGGCCTCGTGGGGTTCTCGCTGTCGCTGAGCAAGGAGCTCGCCGGGAGCGGCGTGGACGCCACGGTCATCTGCCCGTCTGCAGTGACGGGCGTGGGCATGTGGGCGCGCGTCAGTGACCAGCTGACCCCGAACCGCCTGGTCGAGTCGTCCGCGGTGACCCCTGATGCAGTGGCAGCAGCGGTCGTGCGGGCGCTAGAGCAGCGGCCCCGCCGCATCCTGGTTGGCTCTCCGCTGGTGCGGGCGGGAGCGCTGCTGTCGGCGCTGTCGCCGCGGCTGGACGCACTCACCGACCGGCTCAGCCGGATCGACTCCGTGTACCGCGAGCGCATCCGCACGGATCGCGACAACCGGCTGTGATACTCAGACGGAGCCGCGCTCAGGCGGTGACGCTGCTCTTGTGTCCGCGGCGGCGCTCCGCGCGCAGCCCGCGCAAGTAGGCGTAGAAGTCGATCTCCATGGTGTGTCGCGGCGACGCCAGGAACTGGCGCTCGCGCACGGCCCGCTCGTGGCGGATCTGCCCGCGCATCACTTCGATCGTGGGGAGGCGGTAGTCGCCGGCGAGCTGGTCGGCGACCCATTGCGCCTGCGCCTCCGCGATCGGCATCAGCGCACCGAAGGGCTGCACCAGCCCGATGAACGCGAGGTTGGCAACGCCGGGCGGGAACACCTGGTGGAAGAGGTCGACGCGGTTGTCGACGGCACTGAAGACGTCGGCATCGAGGAAGGGGAAGCTGACGTTGTACCCGGTGCAGTACACGACAGCGTCAGCCACCACCTCACTGCCGTCTGTGAAGCGGACGCGACTGCCGGCGAACGACTCGATGTTCGGTTTCGGTGTCACGGCCCCGGCCCTGACGCGCTCGGTGATCCGCTGGCTGACGGTGGGGTGTGCCTCGCCGAGACGGTGGTCCGGCTTGGGCAGGCCGACGTCCTCGGGGCGCCCAATGGTGCCGCGCACGATGAGACTGAAGAACGCCCGCTTCACCGACCAGGGCAGTGGCAGGGCGGTGTTGAAGCTGTCGATCGGCCTGCCCAATGCGAACTTGGGCACGATGTGGGCGCCGCGGCGGCTGGCCAGGTAGACGTTGCCGGCGACGCCGCTGAGCTCGACCGCGATGTCCATCGCCGAGTTGCCCATGCCGAGCACGACCACGGACCTGCCCTCGAACCCGTCAGGCCCCACGTAGTCGTGGGCGTGCATCTGGCGGCCGGAGAATTCACCCGGCAACGGCGGGCTTGGCCAACGCGGCTCACGATGATGGCCGTTGGCGACCACGACCGCGTCGTACTGTCGGGTCCCGCCAGTGCTGAGCTGCACCTCCCAGCCGCGTTCCGCGGCGCGGGCGGCGTGCTCGACGCTGGTGTTGAAGGTGATGTGATCCCGAAAACCGAAATGGTCAATGTACGCGTTGAAGTAGGCGGCCATCTGCGTGTTGTGCGGGTACGGCGGGAACGCCTGCGGCATCGGGTAGTCGGAGAATTCGGTGCGACGCTTGCTGGTGTTGCACTCGAGCGACGGGTAGGACGCCTGGATGTCACCGTCGGCCACGGCCCAGAGGCCACCCGCTCGCGACCGGCGCTCGAAGCAGTCGAAGGAGAAGTCCCGCTCGTGCAGGGCTTTGGAGGCGGCGATGCCGCTTGGGCCTGCGCCGATGACGCAGACGCGCTTGGACGGCGCGGCTGTGGTCATGGCGGGCAATTATCCGAGCCCGTACCGCACCCGTGCCAGACGATGGCTAGCGCTGGACGAACATCCAGCGGTGGCCCTCGACGTCCTCCACGCGGTAGCGGGTGCCGAACTGGTCGGTCTCCGGCTCGCTGAGGATCCGCGCGCCGTGGTCTCGAGCGCGCGCGTGGTGCGCTGCGACGTCGCCGACGTGCACCAGGACGCCGTCCACGATGTACGCAACGGCCGACCACGCCTGCGCCGCCGCGCAGTGCTCGCGATGATGCGCGGGACCTTGGTAGTGAGGGCTCGGCGTGGCCAGCATGATGAGGCCGTCCCCTGCTTCCATCTCCCCGTGGGTGAGCCGGCCGCTGTCGTCGGTCATTCGCCTCCGCTCGCGAAAACCAAATGCGGCGGCGAGCCAATCCAGCGCTGCCGGGCCGTTCTCGTAGGCCAGCATGGGGATGACGTCCGGCTCGTCGATGGGCACGGCGCCAGTGTACAGAGCGCCGACGGACGCTTCCCCGTCACGGGCGGAGCACGGCGATACCGGTGCATCGGCGGGCAAAAGAAAAGAGATACCCGGCAATGACCTACTCTCCCGCCCCGTTGCCAGGGCAGTACCATCGGCGCAGACGGGCTTAACTACTGTGTTCGGGATGGGAACAGGTGTGACCCCGTCGCTATGGTCACCGGATATCTCTCTTTTGCA
>NZ_JAEKNS010000057.1:0-8634 GCF_016464765.1 Candidatus Aeolococcus gillhamiae
GATCCGGTCGGTCTCGGCCAGCGTTTCGTCGAGCGTGTGCTGTCCGACCACCTTGCGCAGCGTCGTCTGGGCGATCTGGTTGATGGCGGCGCCCACGTTCTCGATGGCCACCACCGACTTGACCGCATCGACGACTTTGAAATAGGCGACCGCTGAGACGTCAATGCTGACGTTGTCGCGGGTGATGATCCCCTGAGACTGGATCGGCATCGTCACAATGCGCAGAGACACACGGCGAAGGACGTCGATGACCGGCACGATCGGTCTCAGCCCCGGCGTCCGGACGCCTTGCCGAGTCGAAAGTGAACGCCCATCTCGTACTGCTGCACGATGCGAATCGCGAGCAACAGACCGAGTATGGCCAGGGCCACCACCGCGATCGCCACGATGACTATGGCGTTCATACTCCGCACCTTCTCCAAGAGTTCTGTGAGGATCTCGTCGTGCCGATGGTACGGCTCTACATGACTGCCATCTGTCCAGTTTTCTACCCCTCCCGAATACAGACTTAAGACACAACCTTGCCAAGGTAAGGGTCGCCGGTTCGAGCACGGTCTCCAACTTACCCGGGGCGGTTCACCACATCGGGCCGACACGGGGGCCATATGATCGCGCCACAGATAGCCGCGCTCAAATCGGCCACCAGCTCTGATGGTACGCGGCGTCCCAAAACAACCACTCGTATCGTGCCGTGGTGGCGAAGTGATCGATCGCGGACTGCTGGTCACGCTCGCTCAGAGCTGCGCCGATAAAGTCGGTCAGCTCCAGCATCTCCTGCACAGCGCGGGCGAACTCCTCGTCAGCATACGTCTCGATCCATTGCGCGTACAGGGGATCCGGTGACGACTGGGCGAGCAACGCTTGACCAACGTCGCGATAGATCCAGTAGCAGGGCAGGACAGAGGCGATCCCATCCGAGAATGCCCCGGTGGCACATGTGGCAGTGACATAGCTGCTATAAGCGAGCGTCACGGGAGCCACGCCGGAGTTCGGCGGGTCGCCAATCGACGCTGCGAGCTCGACGAGGAGGCTGGCGTGGAGCGAGCGCTCGACGGTGATGACCGAAGTGGTGTGGCGAGCGAGCAGTCCGGTCACAGCTTCTGAGGGCGCGCGGGCGGCGAGCAGGGCAAGCGACCGCGCAAAGCCGCGCAGGTAATGCCCGTCTTGGACGATGTAGAACTGGAAGCACGCACGGTCGAGACCGCCATCGACGAGTCCGGTGAGGAAGGGATGTGCTCGGATTGCCAAATACGTCTCGGCTGCGGCTGCTCGCAGTCGTCCTGTCAATGGGGAAGCCGCCAGCTCTGTACGGGCGTCGTCCGAGGAGCTCATGTGCACCTCATTCAGACTTTGCTGCAGCCGTGCGGTGCACCACCCAGCAGACCGCGAAGGTGGCCAGTGCGGCAACCGCGAAGGAGGTGATGGACGCACTCATCCAGGACGGTGGGACGAACCCGATCGCGCGCTGCGCACCCGTCCACGCCGACGCCCACCACGAGACTGATCCGGGATTCACCATCTGATAGGCGGCGAAACCGAGCAGCCAGGGGACGAGCATGATCCACCGCGGCGGCGCGTCAGTCGAGCAGTCCCATCGCCGCCGGCCGCCCATGGCGAAGTAGTCCACCGCAAAGACCGCGAAGAGCGGCACGAAGACCGAGCCGAGCAAGTACAGGAAGCTCTGGTAGTCTGCGATCTGCAGCACCAGCGCCAGGACCGTCGCAAGGCTTCCGATGACGATCGCGAGAACCCGGCGGTCGCTGAGAGGACGCAGGTTCTGGATGGACACCACGGTCGAATACACGTTGGTGAATGATTCGTCCAGTTCGCGCAGCACCAGGACACCGAAGGGCAACCAGCCGAGCGGAACCGCCAGGAAGGCCGCGAACAGGCTGGTCTGCGTATCACCCTGGCTGCTGACCACCGTCGCGAAAGCCAGAAGGCCCAGGGTGTAGTACGCGATCTGGGTGACGGTGTACCCGAGAAATGAACCGAGGAAGGCCGCGCGACCGGACCGGGAATGGCGGGAATAATCCGCCGCCAGCGGGGCAAAGGAGACCGCGACGGCGATCACCACGTCCGCGGCCAGCCAGAACCCGCTCCACGAACCATTCGTCAGCGAAACCACCGGATGGCGTAGCAGCTGGGCGAAGAGATACACAGTGGCGACGACAACGGCCACCAGGGCGTAGCGTCGGAGCGCGCGGACCGCGCCCAGGGGCCGCAGGGCCATGACCGTGGTGAGCACCCCGGCGGCGATGACGTAGGGCCAGCGCACGTGGCTCGGGAACAGCTGCTCTGCAGCGGCGGCGATCACCACCAGTTCGAAGATGGCCCACCCCAGGCACTGGAGCAGGTTGAGCACCGTTGCAAGGAACGACACGCGGGTGCCGAACAGTCCGCGCAAAAGCACCATGGCAGGCGCGCCGGTCTGCGCACCGGCCAGCGCCGACGCGGCCAGCAACAGCGTGCCGAGCGCAGTGCCGAGGACCACGGCAGTGAACGCCGCCACCAGAGAGAGCGGAGCAACGCCATTTGGCGCGAGGACGAAGAGCGCTCCCACCGGGCCGAGCAGGCTGACGCCGAGGTTTCCCCACAACGCCAGCTGGTCGACCATGCTCAGCGGACGTGGGACGGGACCGGCCAGCGTGCGGGCGGGCTCGACCCAACGATCACTGGGACGCGCTACCACTGTTTCAGCAGTCGCTGCCATCGCTTCCTCCCTACGCCGGCATTACCCGGTCAGGTTCAGCGGTCGGCGACCCAGAACGTCGCCCTCTCAGCCCGGCACGGTCCGAGCTCCCGCGTGCGCTCGACAGGATAGCCGGTCGACCGCTGACTGGTAAGTCCGGCGTGCGCCGGCGTCGAAGCTCACACGAGCCTGCTCGCGCTCTCGATCGGCTGCGTTGGCGCACCGGGCGCAGATCGATCTCGGAGTCATTTCCTCGGCCGTCGATGCCCGCGGCGTCGCCAGCGCAGTCGGGCGTTCAGAGGGATGCCCGTGTGGGACGGCACTCGTGGTGGCCAGACCACGCCGGCAGCGACCTGATCGCGGGCACCGTGTCCTACCATGGCTGCGACGCTCATGAGCGCCGCCGTGGTGTGGTTGGCGCGGTCGGCGGATGTACGCTCCAGGAGGAAGACTCCCGCCGTGATCGGGTTCCGGTCGACCGCGATGCTGGCGGTGGTCGGCGTTGCGCTTGCTCTGAGCGCGTGTGGCGAGAGCACGACACCCACGGCGCCGACCGGGGTGGTGACCTGGTATCCGTCCACCCCGCTGCCCAGTCCTGGCCCGGCGCAGCCGAGTGCATCGGCCGCAGCCACAGCCGCCGCCCCCATCCCCGCCGCGGTTGGCCAGGCTCAGAGCACCGGGCTCGGAACGCCCGCGGCCCACGTCGCCGCCACAGCCCAGCTGGCCTTCGACCCGACCGCGGTCACCGTGAAGAAGGGCGACGTCATCCAGTGGAAGAACACTGGGAGCACGGCCCACAACGTCACCTTCGACGATCAGCAGTCGCTGACCTCGGGCACGTTGCAGCAGGGCGACGCGTGGCAGGTGCAGTTCACCACCGCCGGCACGTACAAGTACCACTGCACCTTCCACCCAGGGATGAACGGGCAGATCACGGTCGGCGGCTGACCCATTGCGGCTGATCGCCAGGCGCAGGACGAAACCCGCGCGAGGGGACCGATGGAGAGGTAGACGACCGTGCCAAGCCGGACCGTGCTCCGAGCACCCCGAGTACGCACAGTTCAATGACGGTGCGCACCAGCCGAGGGGGGTGACCGCGGGTGGCGAGGCCGGCCGTGAGGCCGTCGCGCGGACCGGCGCCGACGTACGTGCCGGTGGCCACGCCGATCAGGGCGGACGCCTGCGAACATGATGGCGCGCTGGCGCGCTTCGTCCCCACCCCGTGCGGCGGCGGGGTGACGGCGTCACGACTCATGTCATACCGGAACGGCGGTGGACGCCTGAAAGAAGGTGAGCAGGTCACCACCGTCGCGCTCGCGTAGCGTGATGATCCAGGTGGCGTTGGCTTCAAGACGCGCGAGTCCCACCGAGACGCGGTTTCGGTCGTTATCCACAGCCCACGATCTGAGTTGAATACCGCCGTGCTGGAGCTGCTCGCTGTCGGCGGTGACCCGGTTCATCACGGAGCGCAGTTGCATCACCGTGTACGTGGCCTCGAAGGCGCGCAGCAGCTCCGGGCGCGCGACGAGCCGAAGAAGCTCCGCCAGGTGTTCAGCTGGATCGCCGATGAAGCCGACGTAAAGATGACCGTGGGTGAGGAGATCGCCTGCATAGACGTCGGGGTGTGCCAACCCCGGGCTCGTACGGTGTCGTCGAGGAGCCGAGCGGCAGGGTTGCAGCCGCTTCCAGTGATCGGCGGCAGATGGTCGAGACCGACGACGTCACCCGCCACACCAGGGGTCCTCGCAGGGGTTTCGCTGACGGCGCCGGCACCGGTGGAACCAGTAGGCACCCTGGTGATCACAGTGGTACGCGTGTCCAAAGCGCACCGGTCACGAGCACCGCCGCTGCTACTGCCGCCGTCGTGGCCATGTCGCCTTTCCGCATCAGCGCCGGATCATATTGAGCTGACCTCCTTACGGCAGGGTGGTGTAGTTCTCCCAGCGGCGGATGAACTGGATCAGGATCTGGATCTGATTCTCGCTGAGGACTCGGCTGCCCGGCTTCTGCTTGTCACGAGTGGGGTCGTATGTGAAGTCGGAGGCCGTCGAACCCCAGTTCGGCATGATGCTGCCGATGTGCTCGAAGTCGGTGAACCCGTACTCGATGCACCTGTAGTAGTAGTCCTCGTTGAAGAAACCGAGGCGATCCTGGTTGTCGAGCGGCGGTCCCTTGCCGCCCTCGCCCTGCACGCCGTGACAGGTGACGCAGTACTTGTAGTAGAGCTGAGCGCCGGCGGTGAAGTCGTACTCCGGGTTGATGATCAGGTTCTGGTGGGCGTCGGTCTGGTTCAGCGCCAGCCGGCTGCCGTTGTGGCACACGATGCAACCCACCTGGTCGATGCCCACCTTCTGAAGGGCCGGGTTGGTCTGGCTCGCGTTGAGCGTCGCGGGGGCGACCGACACGGGCAGCGGGCCGGCGAGTACGGTGCTCGGCGTGATCGCGTAGCCCTGCTTGGCGTTGGTGGCGGTGCCGGTCACCGTGTAGGGCAGGAAGCCCGTGCCGGTGGCGCCGTCGAGGCTGTAGTCCATGGCCGCCACGACCCCCTTGCCCGTTGCCGACTGCACGCTGGGACCGTTGGCGATATACGCAGGGTGAATGCCGGTCAGGTGATTCTGGGTGATGATCGCCTGGGCGTTGGGCTCGTACTTCATGAAGTCCTGGGCGAGGCGCTGGGCGGCCAGCTCGGGACCGATGGTGCCGATATCGGGGACGTGGCAGGAGATGCAGCGCTCGACGCGGAAGGTGTCACCGCGCTTGGCGTCCGGAAAGGCCGGGAAGATCTGCTGCACCTGGATGTTGAAACCGGTGTCCTTGTAGTCCGACTGGTAGCGCTGCTGGATTGCCAGGTAGTCGCGGTCCTGGCTGTCGCGGATAGCGGCGATGCCCACCAACGCGACCAGGATGGCCGACAGGATCACAAAGAGCCACCTGCTCATACGGCGGACCTTACCCCTGGATGGAGCAGCGGGGCGTTGACCTGGATCGACATGCCGATCAGGAAGATGAAGGCGGCGAGCCCCGCCAGGAACTCCTTCCAGACCAGCGTCGGGAAGGTGACCACTGCCTCCTCCTCCTCGCGGCGGCGCACCACCAGGGGGGTGGCCGCCAGCTCCGGGCCGGTTCCCCGCGGGCGTGGCGCCCGAACACCGGCGGCCGCGGTTCGCGTGACGGGTACGGCCGTCCCCTCGCCTGTCTCCCCGGAGTTGTCCCCGACCACCGTCGCCATCGCTCACAGGCCTCCCGTGAACCCATCTTTGCGGACGCGCCAGAAGTGTATGACCATCAGGATGAACCCGATCAAGGGTAGGGCGACGACGGTGGCCGTCCGCAGCGCGGCCGGAAGATCGACACGCCGCAGGTCCAGCTCCCCCCGCCGCTCCGCGATCGCGGCCTTGTCCAGCGGCGGAGTGCTCGCGTTGCATGCCTCGCAGCGCTGGCCGGCAAGTCCCTCAGTCATCGCCTCGAGTGTAGGTCGTGCATGCCCCGCTGCTTGGCGTCGCCGTCGCGGGCTTGCTCGACGGCCTTGTCGCATATCTCCCGCCAAGTGTCCGCTGGGCAGGCATCGGACCAGCGAGGCGTTAGCACCTCAACGCTCACGAACCCAGGTCACAGTGAGCTTGTCCCCTTCTTGGACCGACCCATGAGGAGCAGCCCAATCCCACCCGCCAGGACGGCCTTTCTAGGTATGGGCGTGCAAATGGCCCAGACAGGGCTACGCGTGGGTGGCAACGCGGAGGTGATGACCGTGGAGCCTGAGACGCACCCACGTCACGGTGATGACCTGCTTGCGCGTCAGGATGCCGGTCATCCAAGACCACCGCTTGCGCCGGGACGTTTCGCCGCCGATCGACCAGCCGTCGCGGGACATCTGCTCGACGCAACGCTTGTACTTGCGCGGCGACTTGTACTTCTCGATCTTGACCTCGCGGCTTGGCGTGGTCTGACTCATTGCCAGTCCCCCCCAACGCACCCAGGTGATCGTGGTGATCTGCTTGTTCGTGAAGAAGCCGGTGGTCATGCTCCATTTCTTGGTGCGGGCCAACTGACCTTCAACGTGCCAACCGTCGCGGTACATTTTCGGCGCGTCCTTTTCGTAGTCCTCCGCCGTCTTGTAGACCTTGACTGTGACTTCAGGCGTGGTCTGGCTCGCATCCCCATCCCGCCGCGACTGCTCTCGGAGTCGCTGCGCGTCGTGAGACACACTCGCCTTGAAGCCCATCTTCGCTCCAGCCTCAAGCCACTGAACGCTATCCGGCAATTCCGCGACGTACCTGGCGTCGACGCTGTGATTGAGCGTTGCCATCTCTTTAGTGAGTTCCCCGCTGGGATCAGTCTCAGATCCACGCTGCACATGCCAGCCGATGACTTGATCAGACGTCTGCACCGCCATCGCCGGGCTTTGGCTATCGAGGGCCAACAGGACAGTCTCGATCTCCGCGATAGCGATCCGCCGTTCGCTGGCGGCGGTGTGGCTGAGATGGCCCTTCACGAAATCGGTGCCGATCAGAAGGTCGTCGCCGTCGACGCGGACGGAGCCGCTGGGATTGAGTGTGCGGACGACAGTCATGTGGCCCACTCTAACCCTCAAAGGCAGCTCGTCGATCTCCGCGTCGAGGTCGCGGTCGTCGCCAAAGTTGAGAGTGAACCGCACAGGCGCGGCCGGCCCGGCTGTCGGCGGCTTCAAAAAACCGAGGGCGCGCAGTACCCTCGACTGCGCCGGCGGCGTCGCCACGCTCCCAGGACTTCAGGAGGTCGGCAACGGCAGCAGGCGCCAGGATCTTCGTGGTGCGCCGAGAGCTGTGACCAGCTCGACCGGCGACGGTCGTCAGCGAGCCCGCCGGATCACCAGGTCGGCAGCCGGTTTCAGCCGAGCGGCGCGTCGACTTCCGTTCCAGCGTTGTAGCGCTCCGTGGTCCGGCGAGCGCGTGCCACGACGAGGTGGCCTTCCCTCAAAACCCAGCGCTTGGGATCTTGCAGTTGAAGAGCGAGGCCAGCTGCCGGGTGTCGGTCTTGCCGCATTGCGGGCAGGCCGGGGGCTGGTCCTTCAGCTTCGCATGCTCCGTGATCGGCGCAATGACGTCGAAGCTCTTCTGGCAATCGCGGCACTCAAACTCGTAGGTGGGCATCGATGACCCTCCGAACCTGGCGGCTTCCTCGTCAGTAGGCGTCCACACCGCAGCCTCGGTGTCAGCCTCCGCCGCAGACTCGCCGTCACACATCAGGATGACACTTCCATCGCCTGTTTTCCAGCCAGACGGGCCTGACTGACCGAGGTGTTCGACCCTCTCGTCCCTTTCAGCCGCTAAGCGACGAGGCCTTCATCTGAGTTGACGCGGTGCGCCAAGTCTAAGCCCAGGCAGCGGTGGGCGCACCCAGCATCCGGCTCTGCGGCACTCCAAAGTGCCGGAACTGCTGTCAAACTTTCGTCCATGTCGGATGGCGGCTTAGCTGGGTTTCTGGATCTGCCACGGTCTACGCACTTGGATCATGCGGACTCGTATTCGCGACATTAGGTGGAGGTGCGGAGTATGAACGCCATAGTCATCGTGGCGATCGCGGTGGTGGCCCTGGCCATACTCGGTCTGTTGCTCGCGATTCGCATCGTGCAGCAGTACGAGATGGGCGTTCACTTTCGACTCGGCAAGGTAATCGGCGTCCGGACGCCGGGGCTGAGACCGATCGTGCCGGTCATCGACGTCCTTCGCCGTGTGTCTCTGCGCATCGTCACGATGCCGATCCAGTCTCAGGGGATCATCACCCGCGACAACGTCAGCATTGACGTCTCAGCGGTTGCCTACTTCAAAGTCGTCGATGCGGTCAAGTCGGTGGTGGCCATCGAGAACGTGGGCGCCGCCATCAACCAGATCGCCCAGACGACGCTGCGCAAGGTGGTCGGACAGCACACGCTCGACGAAACGCTGGCCGAGACCGACCGGATC
>NZ_JAEKNS010000041.1:0-3823 GCF_016464765.1 Candidatus Aeolococcus gillhamiae
ATGCCAGGGCTGCGGCATGGCCGAGGTCACCCTCGGTCAGGGAGTGCGCACCGCGATCCTCGACACCTTTCCCGAGATCCGCGAGGTGCGCGACACCACCGACCACGCCCAGGGCGCGAATCCGTACTACCAGGCGGCCAAGAAGTAGCCCAACCGGGCGGCCCGGCGGTCAGCCGGCGTTGCCCGACCAGGGGGGATCGCGGCCGAACCCGCCGGCGACCCGCTGATAGACCGGCGTATGGTCAGGCACGGGGACCTCGTCGCCGAACGATTTGCCCTCGTGATCCGGCCCACGAAATTGCGAGCTGAGGTTCTGCGTGGCTCAGCTTTGGGGTTCGGCATCCTTCTTGACGCGACGATTGTGCGGGTGTTGCTGGTTTGGCGTTGGTGGCGCTGCTCGGCCACTGGAACTGGTATCTGCCCGATCGGCTGGCGCGGGTGTTGCGCATCCAGCCATCGCACGCCGCCGCACGCGCGGCTCGCGCGCAGCGTGGAGAGGCCGCCCCACGGGGGACGACCCGGGGTCACAAAGTGGCCTCGGTCGCAGACGGGTCGGTGGCCGGGACATCGCCGCGTAGCCGGGTGCCACTTCCGGGCGCTGAGTCGACGGTCAGCTGACCGCCGAGCGCATCCAGCCGGTCGTACATGTTCACGAGCCCAGACCCACGTGGCTTCGTCGCCGGATCAAACCCGCAGCCGTCATCGCGGACCTCGAAGCTCAGGCTGCCATTCGACTGCGTCAGGGCGACGGTCACCAGGCTGGCTCTCGCATACTTCTCCACGTTCTGCAGCGCCTCGAGCACACAGAAGTACACGGCCGCTTCGAGCTCCTGCGAATAGCGCTTGATACCGTCGGCGTGGACGGTCACCGGAACGGTCGCCTTGCGCGCCTGCGACTGCAGCGCGATGGACAGCCCCTTGTCGGCGAGCAGCGGCGGGTAGATGCCCCGAGCCAGGTCGCGCAAGGTGTTCAGCGCCTCATCGGCGTCCGTCTTGAGCTCACCGATCGTGGCCCTGGCCCGTTCGGGGTCGCTGCGCATGAGCATCTCGGTGAGCCCCAATTTCACCTTGAGCGCGACAAGGTGCTGCTGTGCGCCATCGTGGAGATTGCGCTCAAGGCGCCGGCGTTCTTCGTCCTGGGCGGTGACGAGACGCTGGCGCGAGGCGCGCAGCTCGTCGAGTCGCGTTTGCAGGTCAGCTGTAAGGCCGACGTTCTTGAGGACGAGGCCCGCCTGGTGGGCGAGGTCGGCCAGCAGGTTCTCTTCGACAGGTGTCAGCGATTCGCCGGTCCGCTTGGTCAGGCTCAGCGCGCCCAGCAGGTCCGCCTGGTGGCGTACCGGCACCATCGTGTCGGCTCCAGCGACGGCGGGGAGCGCGTCGCCGTCGAGGGCAACGGGGTCGCGCGCGAGTGCCTCGGCAGGCCACACCGCGGCTGCCCGCAGCCATTCCCCACTGCGCAGCCACACGTCGGCGCGCTGCGCACCGGTCCCCTCCGCAAGCAACCGCGCCATGCGCGGCAGCACGTCGTCAACGGCGTAGCTCTCGGCCACGCGCTCCGAGAACTGCGACAGCACCTCATACGGCGTCGCCCGGTTGCCGTAGACCAGCCGATTGGCAATCCTCTGCAAGCGCTGCCGTACCGGTTGGAATCCGACGGCAACGATCGCCGTGGCGAGGATGGACAGACCCAGGTTGGGCTTGCCGCCATTACCGAGGAGCGCGCCGATGCCGACCGCGATTCCCACGTACACGGCAGTGATGAACCCCGCTAGCGAGCCGTACACCAGAGCGCGGTTGATGACTACATCGATGTCGTAGAGACGGTATTTCAGGACCGCGATGCCAACTCCAGCCGGCACGGCGACGACGCCGACGATCACCAGGTCTTCGAGCAGCAGCAGACGATGACCTGTGACGGACTCGAAGAATTGCTTGGCTCCGAATGTGATGGCATACACGGCGGTCGCGCACATCACGATCCGGACCTGGTGACGCTCCTCCACGTCCCCGCGGCGGTAGCGGATGACGATCGCGACCGCCGACAGGATCGCTGCGATCGGCAGCAGCAGGAAGAACCCGCTGAGAAAGTCAACAATCGCCAACAGCGCACCGGTCGGGCGGAGCGGATTCACCACCCCGGCCACCAGATAGTCGCCGGAAGCGGCATCGGCCGTGAGGGCCACGTAGGTGACGCCAAGCGTGATCGCCGCCGGCCATGCGACCCACCGCCACCGTCGCGACAGGAGTCTGCCCGTGGGGAACAGGAAACCGACGAGGATCACCGCCAGCCCGATGCCGATGATCCACAGGTAGTTCTCGAGAGCGACGACCAGGTCGCCGCTGCCGGGTCCGTGGGCCCGAAGGTAGCCCGCGTAACTCTGTAGCACACCGTCGAGCACGAAGACCGAGCCGCCGGCGGCGAGAAGCCAGCCGATGGGATTGTCCGGTCGGCGGGCCGCGACAAAGCAGCCGAGCCAGAGCAGCGCCAAAAAAGCTACCCCGGTGGGGATAGTGACCAGCAGGGAGGTGTCGCCGAATGTCCTGCCCACGGGCTTGGTTCCGCTCAGTTGCAGGACCAGTTGGACGATGGCAAGGAGCAAGCCAACGATTGCGATTGCGGCTGGTTTAAGGCCTGAGAGCGGACGTGCTGCGATTGCCGCAGGACCCCGCCCAACAGTCATGCTGCGAAGCTCGGCGGTCTGGGGGTCGATGCCGCTGACATACCCCCACCATAGTCATCAGCCGTGGTTCGGCAAGGCGGCAGGCATCCCGGCGTTCGGTGTGCTGGCACCACGCTGAGCGGCGCACCGTCGCTCACACGTGGTGCTAGCCCTCCGGGCTGAGCCCGGCTGACACCATTTCGCAACGGCCTGATAAAGCGCGAGAATCGGCCGCACATGAGGCCGAGAACCGCCGCCACAGCCCGCGCGGTCAACCCCTCGAGCAACGTCGACCTCTGGGCCGTGCTGACCACGGCGGTGCTGAGCCTTGCCCTCCTCCTCGTCCCGTTCATCCCGGCTTGCACGACATCCCGCGCTCGATCCCGATCCACCGGCTGATCTGGCACCGCTTCTACGCAAGCAGAGCTCGCGGCGGCGGTAGCCGTCGGGGCGGGGGAGGTGGACGCGCCCCCTGGTCACCGAGATGGTCAAACGCCCACCTCCCGGCGCGCGCTCATCACCGACAACTGTTGGGCGTGGTTCGCCGCGACCGCCCTCGCGGTCGAGCAGCAGGGTCAGCAACGAGTAACCACAACGCTCAGAGAGCGCCACGGTGACCCTGTCGGAGGCACCCTGATCACCACGCCGCTGTGTGCGGGGGTAAGGAAGTAGCCGTCAAAGTCTCGCGCCTCCTGGCCGACCCCGCGGCGCACCGCTCTTGGCGGGCGGTTCCTTGCGCTGACACTGGCGCTGGACGCGCATTCCGAATACGAACAGAAATGGCCATGGTGGACCGGAACTACTTTGACGCGTTTCAGGGGGGGCCCTGAATACGGATCGTGGAGGAGTCGTGACGTCCTGGGGTGCCCAGTGTCGGACAAGGCCACCGCGTTTGGGGCCCAAATGGCCACCGTAGCGGCCATGGTTGGCGATAACTGGCCTGCGTCGCGGCGCGACCGGCGTTGGGCGCCGCGAAGGCAACCTCCTGCAGAGCACGAACAGGGATACTTCGGCGGCTCTCTGCTAGTGCACCGACTCAGGAATACTTAGACGGTTCGCCTTGGCGAGGATGACATCAGCGGGTTTGATCCAGACGAACGGTCGGGAGTTCTTGTTCCAGCCGGTGAGAAAGCGGCCGATGGCAGCGACCAGTGCGGGCACGC
>NZ_JAEKNS010000031.1:0-18309 GCF_016464765.1 Candidatus Aeolococcus gillhamiae
TCGGCGACCTGGTCGTCGCCATCCATGAGTTCTTGGAGGCTTCCAACCGCGACCCTACGGTCTACGTCTGGACGGCTTCAGCCGAGGCGATCATGGAGAAGGTTGCCCGTTGCAAAGCCATTCTCCAGACGGACCACTAGCAGCAGTCCTGAACTCGGCGGAGCGCTTATCGAGGCGCTCGGACGCGTCAACCACGGACGCGGCCGCCTTCCTGGTCGAGCTCGGTCCCGGCCTGGCCAACCAGCTGGTCCACGACTATCCCGAGCAGGTCAGCACCTGTGCGCCGGACAGCGACAGCAACATCGTGGATCCGGCTGTCAGCCCGAAGCACCCCGGAACTGCCTTCATGGAGCTCCAGTTCTACCCGCCAGGCTGGGTGAAGTGGCCCGCGGCGGCTGTCGCCGGCGGCACCAGCTGCGACGCCACCAAGTGGTGCATAGCTCTGAACATCGACAGCCTCTCCGAGGACCCCGTGACCGGCAAGACTCTGAACGACACCTGCACGGCCGCGATAGGCGGCAACATCGAATACATCAACTTCGCGTTCCTGACCAAGAACGGCAAGTCCTTCGCGCCTGCCAACCCGATTCAGGCCACTCCGGCGACCACCCTCACTCCCGACCCTCAGAAGACCTTCTTCATGAACTCGGGTGACCGGATCAGCGTGACCCTGCACGACACCGAGCACGGCCTGAGGACGCAGGTCAACGACCTGACCCCGGGCGAGAGCGGCTCCATGACCTCCAGCGCAGCCAATGGATTCGGGATGATCAAGTACGCCCCAACCCGTCAACCGAGTGCACGAACATCCCTTACGACTTCCACCCGATGTACAGCACCTCGTCGGAGCAGACCCGCGTGATCAGGGGCCGCCCACTCCTACAACGTCGCCTTCTCCGACGAGATCGGCCACTTCGACTACTGCACCGGAGCCAACCCGATTCCGGCCACCGCATTCGGAACCAGCTGCCCTGCCGGCAACCAAGAGGGCAGCCCCGGCGACAAGGAGCCGACGGAGCCGGCGGCGACCGGTGGAGACGACAACTTCTGCTTCCCGGCCTCGAGGTCGTCGCTAGTGCAAGTCCCCGGTTGCACGGACACCAACACTGGCTTCGACGGCGTGCCCTACCAGCCGGTGTGGCCGGACGGCAATAAGGCCTTGCACGGGACGCCGATCCTGTTACCAGTCCCCTGACCGGTGAGGACTACTCGACCAACTATTCGCGCGCCGCCCTGGAGACTGACCTGCCCCGCATCGAATTCAACACCTGCAACCGGTCCACCGGTGCCGGCTGCACCCTCATTCCGACCACGGACGATGGCACGCCAGCGGCCTTCTACCCGTGGTTCAGCATCAGCCAGCGCCGCGGCGGCGAGGAAGGCCAGGGTCGGAGTTGTCAGTGGCTCCTCGGCAACGACGTCCCCGGGCTGACCACCAACGACTTCGGCAAGAACGCTGGTTACGGCTCCCTGCTCCAGCTCACCTACCTGGCCCTGGGTGGAGGCGGCGCCACGGTCAAACGCTTCAACGACTTCCGCCAGATCTTCTCGACGAACCCCTGCCCCAACCGGAGCAGCGACTGAGCCGATCCGCCGGTTGAGTTCCGTGTCCCACTCGGGGTCGCCTCGCCGAGGCGGCCCCGTTTTCGCTTGAGGGGATGGCTACCTGAGGGTCATCTGGCGGGCAGATTGGCGCCGAGCCCATCGACTGGGGCCTGCAGATGGCGCGGGCTCGCGCAGCCACAGACCCAGACCCTGGCGAGCTCCGTCATGATCAGACTCGGCGCTTCCGCGGCCGCCGGGGCCGTGCAGAAGAGGGATGTGGCGGGGCTGCCTGCAGAGCGGGCCCCGCCACGGCACTCAGTTCGGAGGGAAACCGAATTTGGGCGACGACAGCATAGCGCCCGGCTTGCCCAGCTGCGAGGTGGCCAGCTTGAACGGATCGGGTAGAGGCGTGACGCCTCAGGCTACGGCGACCGAGGCCGATCGGTGCTGACGCGCCGCGGCACGGCGGAAGTGCTTTTGCTGTTGATAATGGCCGACAGCGCCAGCATCCCTGGTTGACGGGCTGCGGCCTGGAGGGAACCAGGTGGCACAGGACGAAGGTCCCGGCTACCTAAGCTGTCTGACACCCTGCAGCACGGCCGGCCTCGGGGATGCTGCCGGGGCCTTGGCGTCGGCGGCCAAGCTGGTGCGGAATCAGGGCAGCTTCACCAGAATGGCGCGGGTATAGAGCAGATCGAAACGCCGACGCTGCGCGTTTTGCTGAGACTTAGACGCAGGGGGCGTGGTGATGACGGCGATGTCGCAGCCGGCGGCCGCGGCGTCGGCGAGCCGGGCTGAGAGGAGCGCGGTCTGGACACCACGGCGGCGGTGCGCGGGCGCGGTCGCCGCGCCCGTGAGCTGCGCGATGCCCTCTGCCATGCGCATGCTGGCGCCGCCGGCGAGGACTCCGTCACGCAGGGCGATATAGCGCCTGACGCCTGCCGCCGTGAAATCCCGCATGGCGTTTTCGATGACCTCGCGCGGGAACTCTTCATGCTGGGGCACCCCTTGCGTGTCGGAGTGGGCGACGCCATCGGCCACGACGTCGAGCCAGGATTCGAACTCGTCGTCGCCGCTCGGCCGGACCTCGACCCCGGGAGGCGTGATTCGCTCGGGCTCGTCCTGAAGGGCAAGGCCGAGCACGTTTTCGAACGATGCGAGCCGGTAGCCCCGCTCCGTCAGGAGGGTGCCGATCGCGGGGTCGGCAAGGTGAGCGAGCTCAATCTGTACCGGGGCGCCGCAGGCGGTGAAAGCCCGCTCGATCTCATCGAGGGCGGCCGCGCTCGGTACGCCGTTGAAGCCGAGCCCCGCGACCTTGTTGAGTGGGGAGCCCTCTTCGGCAAAGCTCGCCAGCCCGCCAGCAAAGGGGATCACGAAGCCCGCTGTGTCTCTCCGGCGACGGCGAGCAGCCTCGCTGCCTTTGGCGACGAGCTGCGCCTCGGCCCGCTCGATCCGCTCGGCCAGGGCGGTGCCGCAGAAGAGGGGTACTCGGTCGGCCTTCACTGGAACAGCTCAGCCCAGATCAACAGTTATGTCAGCCCTCCCAGCGCCCGGGCACGAGCACCATGCTGGAAGCCGTCCGGCTCCTCGACCGTTACCCCGTGCTTGACCCAGTAGGCGAGTCCTCCGCGAGCGCGAACAGTCTGCGCAGCCGCTCGCGCGGCCCGGTGCCACGCGATCACCACGCCCGAAGCCGCGATCGCCGTCCATGACCAAACCCTACGAGCCCTGGCGCGCAGCCGAGTTCCTGCACGTCCTCACCCGGCCGCAAGTTTGCGTCCGAGCTGACGCGATGCAGCACACCGGTGGCGCCAATGCTTGCTGATAAGGCCCGGTGCTCGGGTCCGTGTCACCAGGGGCAAAGTACCTCCGCAGCCAGCCGACAGGGGGGTGGAGCCAACTAATGCACTAGGCGATCAGCCGGTGCCGTAAGGGGATCGGCTTGCGTGCGTGGTGCGGGTTCTCGTTCGGCGGTGTGGGCGCCCCAGGGCGGTGACGGCCAGATGCAGGTCCCTAGAACTCAGCACGTTTCCGGGTGTCGAGAATGTGGCGCTGGCTCCGTCCTAGGTACACCAGTGGCCACGACAGGCCGCGCGACCAAGAAGGAGAACCACCATGACGATTCAGCGGATGGACCACGTGGGCGTCGTCGTCGACGACCTTGAGGCTGCTATTGCGTTCTTTGTCGAACTTGGTATGGAGCTGGAGGGCGAGGCGCCGATCGAGGGACGTTGGGTGGACCGTGTCGTCGGGTTCGACGGCGTCCGAGTCGACATCGCGATGATGCGGACCCCGGACGGCCACGGCCGGCTTGAGCTGACTGAGTTCCATACCCCGACGGCGGTCAGCGCTGAGCCGGAGAACGCACCGGGGAACACGCTGGGCCTACGTAGCATCATGTTCGCTGTCGACGACATCGACGCCACTGTCGCCGGCCTGCGAGCCCACGGCGCGGAACTCGTTGGAGAGGTGGCGCAGTACCAGGACAGCTACCGGCTCTGCTACGTCCGCGGCCCCGAGGGGATCATCGTCGCGTTGGCCGAGCAGCTCAGCTAACGGCCCGTCGCGGCCGACCTGCGACCAACCAGAACGATCCGCTTGGATGGACCGAGAACGACAACGGGAGGAATAACCGTGCAACCGAACGAGATCACCGAGGTTCTGAACCGACCGATCAGTCAGGAACTGTTGGCCCGCGACGTGACCCGCTTGGCCTACGTCGCCAAGGACGGCACACCCCGCAATGTCCCGATCATCTTTACCTGGAACGGCTCGCAGATCGTCATGTGCACTTCGAAGAACGCTCCGAAGCTTCAGGCCTTGAGCGAGAACCCGATGGTTGCCCTGACGATCGACACCGAAGTGCACCCGCCCAAGATCTTGCTCATCCGCGGTCGAGCCGAGCTGGACTTCGTCGATGGCATCCCGGACGAGTATCTCCAGGCGACCAGCACCTACGAGATGACGCCCGAGCAACGGGTCGAGTGGGAGGCGGAGGTGCGTTCGCTCTACCACAACGGCATGGTCTGGATCGTCGTGACCCCGAACCGGGCGAAGCTGATCGACTTTGAGACGACTCTGCCGAGCGCGGTCGAGGAGCTGGTCCGCAGCGGGAGGAGCGTCAGCGCGCCTGAGCACCGCGCGGTCGCTCGCATTGGGTGGATCGCCCACGCCTCAACCCCACCGCGGTACGCGGAGTCTGTGAAGTCCGCCAGGAAATTACTACGTCGAACTGTGCGGCTCCGTCACGTTCAGCGAGGACGTGGGCCGGGCGTTCGACATCAGCCTCGCACACTCCTACGACGGGACCGACCCGACCCCGATCCGCCGGGCGCCATCCGGCTCGTCGGCCAGATGACCGTAGCCAAGGCGACCGGCTACGCTGCCTAGCATCGCCGCGGCCGAGCACCCGAGGCCGACGGCGCCGTGGCGACGGTCTGACGCTGACCGAGCAGCACCCCTCGGCCAAGCCAAGCATTGATGAGCTGAGGCACCTAGGAAGCTGGTCCAGGCGGCACCATCCTCGGCCATGAAGATGTCACCCCCAGGATCTCGCGCTGACCGTCGGCATTGACACCGGTCGCAATCGCGGTGCAGACGTTGACCACACGGCCACCGTCCGGCAGCGCTGGGTCAGAGCGTCGACCCAGACGCAGGCGTGGGGGCTTCCATCCTGTGGTCGGTTCCGAAACTCGTCCACCACTCCGTCCAGGCTCTTGGCCATCACTGAGACACCACGTGCCTGGACACCAACCGGGCGGGGCGTGAAGCCGCCACAGACAGGAAGGAACCTCAGTCGACGCACCAATATCGGTACCGCGTCGTTCACCAGTCGGCAAGTAGCACCCTAACCATCTGTTATGTCCGGCACGGCGCATCGCCAACGACGGATTTCCACGTTTCATCGCGGCAGCGTCTCTGGAGCCAGGCCGGCTGGTGAAGGCGGGCGGTTGCGGCTCGCATCGCCGGTGGCCGAGCTCGGGGCGGCTCGGACGTCGCTGACTACTTCGAACTAGCGATCCGAACGAGTCCCGATCTATCGAATGACATCGAGGACATGCCCGACTACTTGCTCGATCCATTCGGGAGCAGGGCAGGTGTCTGGCATGTGGAAGGCATGTGGGGAACATCGGTGGGAACGTCCAGATCCGGCTCACAGCCGCCTGGCCGGCTGAGCAGGCGGGGTCGTAGCATGGCTCCCCCGTGTCCATCCCGACCTCCCTGGCCGCGCGGCTCCGCAGACACGCACCACGCTCCCCGGTGGCGGCGGAGCCGCCGCCTCCGTCGCGCGCGCGGCTCGTGCTTCTCAGCTTCCTCATGCTGTTTGTGGAGCTGGCGCTCATCCGCTGGTCGGGGGCCAACGTGCTCTACCTCTCCTACTTCTCCAACTTCGTGCTGCTGGCCAGCTTTCTCGGCATCGGCCTCGGCTTCCTGCGCGCCCGGTCGCGCCTTCAACTGTTCCCCTTCGCCCCTGTCGGCCTGGCGATACTGGTCGCCTTCGTGCTGGCCTTCCCGGTGCAGATCGACCGGACGGGTGGCGACCTCCTCTACTTCGGCGCTCTGAACGAGAGCCGCAGCGGCCTTCCGATCTGGCTGACGTTGCCGCTGATCTTCCTGGCCGTGGCCGCAGTGATGGCCACCATCGGGCAGGGCGTGGCCCGGACGTTCGTCTCCTTCGACTCGCTCGACGCCTACCGGCTCGATGTCCTCGGCAGCATCGCGGGCATCGTCTTCTTTTCGCTGCTCTCGTTCCTGGGCGCGCCGCCGGTGGCGTGGGGGCTCGTCGTCGCGGTCACGCTCGTTGTGCTCTACCGCCCGCGGGTTCGCTGGTTCCAGCTCGCCGCCGCCGCCGCCCTCGTGGCCATGCTCGGAGTCGAGTCGCTCACTCCCCTGCAAAGCTGGTCGCCCTACTACCGCGTCACCCTTCAGCCGGAGTCAAACGGCACGACCTCGGTGATGGTCAACGGCATCCCCCACCAGACGATCGAGTCCGCCGCCCAGCGCCGGCAGACCGTGCCGCTCTACTTCCTTCCGTACGAGCGCACTCGGGTCAAGCCGCGCTCGGTACTGATCGTCGGGGCAGGCACCGGGACCGACGTCGCCATCGCCCTGGCCGAAGGAGCGGAGCACGTCGACGCGGTCGAGATCGATCCCCGGCTGCGCGACCTGGGCGCACAGCTCCATCCGGATCACCCGTACCAGGACCCGCGCGTGGCGAGCATCGTGGACGACGGCCGAGCCTACCTGGAGCGCACCACGTTGCGCTACGACCTGATCCTCTTCGCCCTCCCCGACTCGCTCACCCTGGTCGCCGGACAGTCCTCGCTCCGACTGGAGAGCTATCTCTTCACAGTCGAGGCGATGCGCGCGGCGGCGGCGCACCTGAACCCAGGTGGCGTCTTCGCCGAGTACAACTACTACCGCGAGCAGTGGCTGGTCGACCGCCTCGCGGGCATGCTCGAGGACACCTACCGCCAGCCGCCATGCATCGATTCGACCGGGCAACTGGGCCGGCTTGCCCTGCTCACGGCGAGCCTCGACCCGGCGTCGCTGAACTGTCCCCTCACCTGGCGCTCGGCCACCAACCCGGTGCCCGCACCGGCGGCCGACGACTACCCATTCCTCTATCTCCAGAGCAGGGCGCTGCCGAGCCTGTACGTGATGACCCTGGGGCTGATCCTGGTCACCGCACTGCTCGCGGCCGGTGTCGCCGGGGGTTCGCTGCCGCGGATGGGCGGTTACGCCGACCTCTTCTTCATGGGGGCTGCATTCCTGCTCCTGGAGACCAAGAACGTGGTCCAGTTCGCTCTACTCTTCGGGACCACGTGGTTCGTGAACGCACTGGTCTTCACGGGCATCCTGCTGGCGGTCCTCGCCGCGATCGAGGTGTCACGGAGGATCGAGCTGCGACGGCCGGGGGTCCTCTACGCCCTCCTGCTCGGCGCGCTTGCGGTGGCCTGGCTGGTGCCGCCCGACGTCTTGCTGCAGCTTCCGGCGGCGCCCCGCTTCCTGGCGGCCACGCTGCTCGCCTTCGTCCCCATCTTCCTGGCCAACCTGATCTTCGCCCAGCGATTCCGCAGCGTCGCCTCCTCCTCGGTGGCGTTCGGCGCCAACCTTGTAGGCGCCATGGTTGGCGGCGTGCTCGAGTACGCTGCGCTGCTGACTGGCTACCGCGCCCTCCTGATGGTCGTCGCCCTGCTCTACGCGCTGGCCCTGCTTCTGTCCCGAACCAAGCTGGTCCGGACCCCGACGGCGTAACGGATTCCTCCCACGGGTGGGGATAGCCACAGCTCTGGATGAAGCCGCTGGCTTCGTGTTTGAGGAGCGGCGCGAGTTCGCACGACAGCGCCAGGCCATCATCGCTGAGAACGCTGAGCTTCAAGAGCGCGAGCTGATCAAACTCGCATCACTCGCTTCGGCCCCGGCCGACGCGTTACGACGGCGCGGCGTAGAGACCCAGCGGCGAGTCTCGCTGCCGAGGCAGGGCTCGCCGTCTTTAAGATCGCCTTCGCGAGCTGGATCGATGACGCTGGCGAGCGAACCCTCTCGGAAATCATCCGAGAGTCAGTGGACGAGTTGAAACTGGTCACCGGCGGGGGAACACCAACTACATGTCGCCGAGGCTGATCCTCGGCGCAAGCAGGCGTTCCAAGAGGGCTTGTAGCCAACGTTGATCGGCGGGGCCGATCACCCAGTCAGCTGACGCGCTCTTGAGGATCTCGTTGGCTCGCCGCAACTCGCGGACCTCCCGCTCTAACTCGGCGATGCGCTGGCGCTCCTCGGACGTGACCCCGGGCCGCTGGCCGACGTCGACCTCCGCCTGCTTCACCCAGGGGCGCAGCGACTCGCTGCCGATACCCAGCTGGATGGCGATCCGGGTGACTACGCCGTGGCGCGCGCCGCCGGATTCGACGGTCGCCTCCTTGACCATGCGCACTGCCCGTTCACGAAGCTCGGGCGGGTAGCGACCTTGTGTGGGAACGTTCGGCCTGGACATTGACTCCATCCTCCCAAAGGAATGAAGCCTCCATCAATCCCAGCGCGATTCAGTGGCAGATGCGCGTCCAGCAGATGGCCCACCTGCTGGCATCTACCAACCTGTTGATCGCTGCCGTAGCACGCTCGTCGGCTGGACCGAACAGAAGTACGCCAGCCGCGAACTTCCCCTCAACGAATTGGCGCGGTACGATGAGCCGCCAGCGAGAAGGTGCAAAGGTGACGCCAGAAGAGCAGCTCGAGCTCGTCAAGAAACACTATGAACTCAACGCCGCCGGCGATCGGCCGGCGGCAGAAGCGCTTCTGACCGACGATTTCTTTATCACGATCCGATCGTCCATGCCCTTCGGTGGGGTCTACCGAGGCAAGGGCGCTTTTCGCGAATTGATCCCGATGGTGGCCGAGACGGTAGGTCTGGCCGGCATCAAGTTTGTCGAGACGACCGTCGGGGGGGATTGCGCCGTCGAGATCGTCGAGTTCACCCTAGCCGGAGAAGCCGGTCCGCCGGTCGAAGCCACCGAAGTGATCCGGTTTCGGGGAAACCAGATCTGCGAAATCCGCACCTACTATTTCGATCCCGGCCCAATGATTGCCGCAGGTGAACGGCGCAAGCGGACTGGGAGCTCGCGCGAGTAACAGAGCCGGAAGCGTGTCGGGCAAGACACGCGCGTCGCTTCGTTGGCCCGCGCGGACCGTTAGTTTGTTGTCGTCCTGACGCCGCTCCGGCGCTTCTTCGCAGAACTCGGTCGCTCCCGGTGCCGCGGTACACTCAGGTCAGCGCCGACGGCGCTTGGTGGATCACCAACGTGGTCGGCTTCTACTGCCCGAGGGCAGTCATCGGCCTCGCTCCCTTCCACGCCGTGGCGTGCGCGACCAAAAGCCCTCGACGAGGTTCGCCGAGAGGTCTGGAACGATGCCCTTCGCAGCGGTGATCAAAGCCCATGCCCGACGGCTGAAGCGCTCTCGCTACGCGCTCTGGAAGAACGCCGAGAACCTGACCAACAAGCAAGCCGGCAAGCGGGCCTGGATACAGTGCGTCAACAAGCCACTCTTCCGCGCCCACCTGCTCAAAGAGTACCTGCGGCTCGTCTTTCAGCTCCCGTTCGCCGACGCCGTCCTCATCCTCGACGAGTGGATGCAATGGGCATAGCGCTCCCGCATGCACGCCTTCCTCCGCCTCGACGACACCATCGCCAAGCACGTCGGCGCGATCCTAGTCACGCTCGAGCACCGGCCCTTGGGTTAGGGCACTTCTGCGACCTATTCGGGAAAAAGAACTATCGGCGGATTGGACGCTTGCGTGCATTCCTTGTTTGCTGCATCAGCCATCAGCGGTTCGGCCTGGTCAGGGGGTTCAGTTTCCGTTCTGCCTCGCCCTAGCTGACCTCGCTCACCGAAGCCGGCGCAAAGCGGTCTAGCGTGGTGATCCCCGCAAACGAATGTGGTTGCATTCCGGCCATGAGCCGTCCGTAGTCTGCTGAAAGGGCCTCAAGATTGAGCGCGCCGTGCAATGTGATGACGCGCGCGTCGCGCCAAGCTCGCTGAATTGGCTCGCTCTCCATGATCGCGGTCGATCCGGAATTCCTTTGGAGAAGCTCGATCGCGTCCGCGCACCATTTAGCTGCATAAGCAGTCTCTACGAGGACCCGAGAGCTGAACATTAGCGTATATTCCGGATCAGCCGGGGTGCCGGCGGCAGCGAGGGCACCGAGTTGATCGGTCTCATCGGCGTTGGCGCGGGTCATCAACGTTGCTGACTGGATCTTGGAATGAACCTCGGCGAGCATCAGATGCGTAAGCGGTGCCTCCAACTGATTCTTGTACGTAGTGCCGCGGATGGGCCGGCCGGCAGAGCGCTCAAGGAAGCGCTCCAGCGCGCCTTGAGTGAGACCAACTCAACGACGCGAGCGCCCGAACCGGCGGGAATCCAGTTCGTTGATGCTCCCACCCACACGATCCATCCGCACGAGCCGTCCCATTTGGCAACTTCGGATACGACGTCCAGCTGCTGCCGAACGGATAGCTCGTCGCCGCCAAACTCAGCGGGACTGCCAATTTTGAAGGCGCCGGTGGCATCTAGGTCGGCGATCGTCTCGTCCGAATGACGGCCCGCGCGTTCGGCCTCAAGCGCGCGCTCCCGCAAGGTAGGCCCGAGCTTGCGGACCTTCTCGAGGACCGTCGTGAGCCCTTTCGGATGCATCATGAGTCGCAATCATCATCGGTATCTCCTTGGGGTAAAGGCGCCTACCGACGGGTCTCGCCGCTCCATGCTTTGCCGACCGCCTTTAGCGGAAGTTGAAGGTAGGAAGCGTGACGATGGCCGGTGTGTATGACATGCCGGCCATGGTTGTCGGACGGAGCGTTTTCGATTCCGGGCATCACTCCGCCCAGCAGATGGTGGCCGCTGATGACGAGCCGCAACTGCTCGCCCGGATTCAGCGCCAGCCCGATCGGAAACAGGTCGATGTCCACGCAGGCGATCTCTCCCGGGGCAAGCTTCTCGACGCGGTCAAAGCTGTGGACCGGCAGGGTGTCCGTCGAGCTCGCCTCATCGAGATGCCGTAGGGACACGCGCAGGCGACCGTTGGACCCCTTGTACTTCAGGATCGCCGCGCCCTGCCGGGTCAGCGCTTGCATCTGCGGTCCTTGATTGGGGACGTTGAACTGCTCGAGCTGCTGGCCGTCGGCATCCAGCTTCTGGAGGAAGACGTAGAGGTCCATGTCGTCCGAGCCGTCCGCCTCAACCCACAGGTGCACCTTGGGATAGCCGACGAACTCTGTCGGCGAGTCGACACGGACGGTGAAGGACTCCCGGCCCTGTTCCGATTCCGCGTCGTAGCTCGCAGTGGCGCCAGCCGCGGGTGCTTCGGCGCTCAACGCGTGGGAGGCGGCATCCAGGTAGTACTTGACCTCGCTGACGTCCTCGGGCGGGAACTCCCCTGCCAGCTGGTTGATTCGGTCGTTGCCTTCGAGGTCGAGGACCGCGTAGCGCACGCGCGGCGTCTGTTGCCAGCCGTTGTCAATGTCCTTGAGGAAATGGTCGAAGAAGCGAAGCAGGTCGTTCAAGTTAGCCTCTTCGTAGTAGTCCGGCCACTCCATGGTGTTGTGGATGCGCAGCCACTTCTCAGTGGAAGAGATCCTGCGCCAGCCGCGGAACGTTCCAGGCGTGTGGATCATGTTCGAATAACTCGCCACGATGTACGCAGGCACGGTGATATTCTCGAACTCTGGGATCTTCGACTCCCAGAGCCCGTCCATCAGCGCGTGGCGCTCGGCCTCGGCGACGAGGTCCTCGCGCAGGTTCTTGCCAACGAAACTGCGCGCGAAGCGCCGCGGAAAGGGAAGGTCGGGTATCCCGCCGCGCATGACGAGGTCGCGATAGATGTCGCTCATGCCTTCCCATGGAGCGATGGCCGCGAGATGCGGCGGCTGCTCGGCCGCGGCGAACCATTGCGAGATCGCGAGATAGGAGTTTCCGCTAGTCCCGACCTTGCCATTGCACCAGTCCTGGACGCCAAGCCACTCGATGAGGGCGCGGTAGTCCTGGCCTTCTTGGCGGCTCCACACGCGTATATCGCCCTCGGAGTTGAAGGAGCCCCGCGGGTCGGGATTGCAGACCGCGTAACCATGGGCGCACCAGAAGGCTGGGTCGGGGCCTTCGAACTTCATCAGACCGGAAACCGTTCCAGTGTCCATTCCCAGCAACTCGAAGAGCTCGACGTACATTGGCGCATTGCCCCGACTCTTGCCGTAAGGGCTCCACGCTACGATCACGGGCACCTTCTCGGTGCCGGCTGGACGAAGCACGTCGACGTAGATCGTTACGCCGTCGCGCAGGGTGACGGCGACGTCCTTCTCCAGTACGATCTCGACGGGCAGCAACTTGAAGCGGGGCTGCACCCGGAAGCCCGCCGGGAGCGTTCGCGTGCCCTGTTCGAAGCGGCTGAACAAGCCCTGTTCGTCGTCCTCGTCATAGGCGTAGGCAGGGACGAATACTGCCTGATCTTCAACCATTTGCGTTCCTTCCGGCTCTCCGAACGGCTTTCCGCCTCTTCCAAATCATGATGTTAATCCGCGATTCTCTACGACCGGCGTTCGAGCACGCTCACCGACATCGGTGCGGACTCGACTTCACACAGAGCCCGTCCGACGTTCTCCAGCCAGGTGTCGATATTGTGAGCCGCATGCAGGCTACCGGCGCGGCAGTTTCGCGCAATCAACTGGAGCGGCCACCGTTTGAGGATCGCTGACGCTCCGGACGCGTGGAACAGCGTCTCGATCGCGGAGCTACACGCATCCCAGACGTACGCGGCGTCGGTGTGAAGTTGAACGGCCTCGCGCTCGGCCGGGTCCACACCCTCGGCCTCGCATCGGTCAAGCTCGGCCACCGCGGCGTCGGCCACTCGGCCCGCCGCCCGGATCTGGGCGTAGGCCCGACCGACAGTGAGGTGGATGATCGGCGCGTCGGCCTGTTTTGCGTACGGCGAGTACGGGATGCTCCGCTTGTCAACCGCGCTGAGGAACATCTCCATCGCCTGGTCGGCCATACCCAGTGCGACACCCGTGCAGGTCACCAACGAGCGAGCGAGGCCCCCGCGTCGCGGGCCGAGGCCCTGCTTGGTGAGCTCCTCGATCCGCTCCCCAAGCTGTGCGGGAGTACTGAAGCGCTCATCGGGAACAAAGAGATCACCATCCGTCGCGACGGTCTGGCTGCCCGTACCGGCCAACCCCATCGCATCCCAGTCGTCTCGTAAGACCAGCGACTCCTTCGGAACGAGAGCCATTCCAACCTTTGTGTCGTCGGTCTCGTCATAGAACACAGCGAGATAGCCGTGGGACGCATGGACGCTCCCGGTGGCGAACGGCCACACACCCTTGATCATCCAGCCCCCGTCGACCTTCCGTGCGGTCCCAGACATGTGCCGGCTTGTGCCTCCGAGCGCGAACGTGCGAGGTCCGACCCAGGCTGGATCGTACACCGGCGCGACGACGTCGTCAGCGAAGGCAAAGCTCCACAGATTTCCCCCCGCGGTCGCCCACACCACCCAGGCCGTTGTCCCGCATCCCGCACCGAGCGCACGATAAATATCGTGCAGCTCCCGGGTCGTGAAATCTGCACCTCCGAACCGCTTCGGCTTGGTCAGACTGAAGACGCCGGCTGCGTCGAGACGCTCGATAGTCTCCTGGGGAATGCGACGCTGCTGCTCAGCCACGGCTTGGCGCTCGCGCAGCCAGGGGCGCATCTCCGCGACGCGGTCGACAATCTCATGAGCCTGTAGCCGCTCCATGTCCGGCTTCGTGCCTAATGGCATCGTTTGCGACACCTCCTCGTTACTCTCAAGGCAGCAATCGGTTTGATGGCCTCTGGTGTCTTGGGGCTGAGCTTGAGGGGATGGCGGCACGAGGAAGTGGCTGTCGTAGCAGCCGCCGGTGCTCGGCGACCCTGCTGCCGCCCTCATGACTCCGTCGGCGGCAAGACCGGCAGCTGCACGTAACTGGGATGCTCCGGGCCGGTGAAGATCGTGTTCTGCGCCCCGTCGTGATAAGCCGCGTCGTATGCATGCCGCATACCGTGGCCCACCCCGGTGAACGGCTGGATGTCGACGCGAAGGCGGTGTCCCTGCCTTATCAAACCGGTGTTCGGAATGATCTCGACCTCCACCGGTACGATCTCGCCGTCGTACAGAGGGGCGTAGTCAGCGCGCAGGTGGGTGTGCTTCGGTCGCCACTCGGTGGATCGCTCGGTGTCCAACTTGCGATGTGAGGCCTTCAGCCATCCCTTGGCCAGTGGATAGAATTTGGTGGAAATTCCAGGGATGAGCGCCGGACCGCAGAAATCGACCTCTCGATTCTCCTCATCCAGCACTCGCAAAGCGACAAAGATATCCATGTCCTCACTGGTAGACGCCACCCACAGCACGAGCTTGCTGTACCCGGCGAGCACTGTGTCTTTGTCCAGAGGCTCGCTCAGGAACGTGGCACCAGGAGTGCAGGGAGCGGTGGCCACGGCTCTTTCCCCTGCTGCCGGCACGGGCGGCAGGCGGGATGCGGTCAGGTCCACCTCGGCCGAATAGGTCACGGACCGCTCGACATCGGTAAGCGTGCGCGCCAAGCGAAGGACGTTGTCACAGCGGATGTGACCGTCCCAATCAGAGGGCGACGCGTCCAGATACCACCGGACGTACTCGGTGCGCGCGATCGGCCACTCGTGCTCCTGCTGAACGTACGATCCGCCGCGTCCGGTTCGGATCTCGAGGCGCACTGGGGGCTTGTCCATGATTCCGTTGTCGATTCCCTTGAGCCAGTGATCGAAAAAGGCCACGTGTTCGTCAACCGCCGCGGCGGAGTAGGCCTTCATGAACCAGTCCTCCCAGAAGTCGAGTTTCTTGTTCGACGTGGGGGTGTTCAGGTACGTCTCGCTGCTGCCGAGCTGATGGAAGTGGGCGGGATGCGTCGTCACGGCGACCGTCCACAGCGGCACCGACACCTCGCTTAGGTCAGGACTCATCAGCACCTCGGCCCTGGGTCCGAAGATTGCCGAGGGATCAGAGTCTTTAAAGGGATTAGACCTCGCCATCGCCAGGAAGTCCTTCGCCGTGACCTCGCCGCAGATCGCGGGCACGACCCCACTCGCGAACCATCCGGGGAAGAACTCCTCGTTGAGGATGCCCCCGGTGTAAACGAGCTCCTCATAGAGGTCCGTATCCGTGCCGATCGCGATCATCGCCTTGAGGTGCGGCGGCCGAAGGCTTGCTACTGCGTGCTGGTTCACCGCGTAATACGACATGCCCCACAGGCCGACGCTCCCGTTTGACCAAGGCTGTGCACCGGCCCATGCGATCGCGTCGTAGAACGCCTCCGCCTCGTCGATCCCCCAGATGCCGAGGGTGCCCGGGCTCTTGCCCGCGCCCGGGCCGTCGACGCGGACGAGCGCGTAGCCACGTGGGATCCACGTCGCCGTGTTGATGCTCTCGTGGTTCTCGTACTCGTACCCGTCCGGATTGCCGAAGAAGTACCGTTCCTCCACCACCTCATGGTGCTCAGCGTCCTCCTCGCTGCAGATGGAATGGTGGACAAACGCCCTTCCGTAGACACCGCAGTTCATGACGACAGGGACCGGTTCCCCGCTGTCCGGACGGTAGACGTCCGCGTACACGAACGAGCCGTTTCTCAGCGGGATCTTGATGTCGCGGTCACGACGGATGCCGAGGATGTGGCGGCGAACCTCGTTGCGGGCGGCGGCCGGCGATCTGAGCGTGCGCGGCTTGGCGTCGGTGAAGACGTTCGCCCGATTCAGGTCATCGAGCAGCTTCGCCACGACCGGATCCTCCGTGAACGCCTGGACGGGATCGGCCGGAGCGCCTGGGAGCGACATGAGCCGATAACGGAAGTCGATGGCGCGATCTCCCACCAGCTCGTGGATCTCCGGCGTCAAGTTGGTTCCGTTGTCGGGGTTGCCGTCCTGATCGAGCGTCTGAAGGAAGCGGGCAATGTTGGTCAGACCAGGATCGGCCAACTTGTCGAGCTTTCCATCGACCCTCGCAACGATGTCGGCGACGGTGAGCCGCTCCGCGCCTCGCGCCGCTCCGATCAGAACCGAACCGACCGAGAACGTGACGACCTCGCCGTCCCGGAACTCGAACGTCCCGTCGGGGTCCGTGACGCCCGAGCAGGTGGGAGTTTCGAACCGGAGGCCAACAGCGGGTCCCGCAAACCTTCCCTTACACAGCATGGCTCCCTCCCCCCAAGGCTCCCTCCCCTCCAGGTCGAGCAATGGCGGTGCTGGCGCTAACCGCAGCAAACCCAGCCAGCGAGGCGCCACGGAACGACATCAGGAGTACGGCGTTGGCAATCTTACGACGGATCATCGCCGCTCCGGATCTTCTTCAGAGGCCCACCGCGCAACACGCCGCGCGGGGATGAAATACCCGTATCTTTCGCAACGTTTCTGACCCTACTGTGACGCCGGCCACCTGTCAAGGGGTACGATCTGTCGCGTCTTGCATCGACCCGCCCGCGAGCAGTTGGCGCTAAGCGCCCAGCCGGTCGCGGTATGACAGCGGCCGGTTCGGCATCGCGCGGATCGACCGACGTGCGCGACGGGATTCTGGCGGCGATCGTCGACGCCCCTGGCGCCGAACCGCGGCTGGGCTCGGTCGTTCTGCCGCCGCGGACGCCCGGCACCACCCTCGTGACCGTGGTCGCGGCGCCGTTGAACTCACTGGACCTGCTCATCGCCTCCGGGTCGTTCCACTCGGCCCGTCACGAAGCCCCGTACGTCCCGGGCAGCGAGTGCGTGGGCGTCGTGCTGGACTCCGGCCGCTACCCGCCCGGCTCCCAGGTCTATGCCGAGTGCCACGCCTCGCCGGCCACCCCGGGTACCTTCGCCACGCAGGTGGTCATCGCGGACGAGGATGTGCTACCGCTGCCCGACGGCCTCGACCCGGTGCTGGCTGCGGCGGTCGGCAACTCCGGCACGGCGGCATTCTTGCCACTGGTCGAGGAGGCCAGCCTGCGCCCCGGAGAGACGGTGCTGGTGCTGGGAGCAACGGGGGCGGTCGGGCAGCTCGCGGTCCAGGTAGCACACCGGAGTGGAGCGGGCCGTGTCGTCGGCGTTGGGCGCAACCACGCAGCGCTGGAGCGCTTGCTCGGCCTCGGCGCGGACGCCGTCGTCGATCTGCGCGCCGACGAGGGCGTCGACGAACTGGCGGCCCGGTTGCTGGCGGCGACCGGGCCGGTGGACGTGGTCCTCGACGGCGTGTACGGGCTGCCACTCGAGGCGGCGCTGCGGGTATGCGCACCACGGGCTCGCTTGGTGAACATCGGCAACCCCGCCGGCGCGACGGCGCAGGTACCGGCCGGGCTGCTCCGCGCCAAGCAGCTCACACTTTCAGGCTTCGCAGGCCTGCACACCCCACTGCGGGCCAAGCGAGAGGCGCTGACCTGGCTATGGACCGCCCTCGCCCGCGACGAGCTCCGCCTCGAGGTCCACACCGTCCCGCTCGAGGGACTCCCGGCGGCGTGGCGGGCGCAGGCGGTCTCGCCGCACGCGAAGTGCGTCGTCGTCCCCAACGACGCTCGCCACCACGTCCCACCCGACACGACCGCCGCCGCACGACCGTGACCCAGACCCGCGCCCAGCGTCACAGCGGGTGGACCCCGTCCACGGCGGCGGCCGACGACTCGAAGGGGCGGTTCAGAAGTTGACGCTAATCAGCAGTCGCAGACCGTCGGGCGGCGCCGTGGCGTCGGCGTCGATGCTGAAGTGCTGCGCAGTTCCGCGGTCGACCGAAAGTGGTTGGCGCCGGCGGTGGTGTCGCCGGCGACGAACACCCCACAGCCACCAGCGGTAGCAGTGATCACTGGTCGGCGACGCCAAGCTTGACGGGGGCGCCGTCAGGAAGGACGTGCTCGACCGCCGCGGACAGCCGCTCTGAGCCTCCATTCACCACGCCGGATTCGGCGTCGCCCCCGTGGGCCGCGACGGCCGCCCTGACGCGCTCCTCGTCGCCGAGTCGGATCGCCGCCACGAGTTCCTCGTGCTTGACCATCCGCTCGGCCAGATAGTCGCTCGAGGTAGAGTACGTCTCAGGGTCGGCCCGGACCGACAGCTCCGCGATGCAGCGCATCAGGGCGACGTACATCGCACGGGCGAGATCGTTCGGGGTGACCGCAGCGATGCGCTCGTGCAGTGACCAGTTGGCATGCAGGAACTGCTCCAGATCATGATCGAAGCGCCGCATCACGTCCAGGCACATCTCCAGGTCC
>NZ_JAEKNS010000049.1:0-2856 GCF_016464765.1 Candidatus Aeolococcus gillhamiae
TCAGCCAGCAGTCCATGGCCCGGCTGCTCAATCCCGAGGGCCCGCCGTTGCTCACCAACCCGCTCACCGGAGGCATCGCCGCCTAGCTCACCGACGCTGTGAGAACTCCATCGAATTCACACCACTACAGGGGACTTGACCAGATTGGATCCCCGTCGGACCGGCGTGGAGCCCCGTGGGAATTGGGGGTGAGTAGTCGTCTTGAGGCCTTTTTCGACCCCTCCCGAATACAGACTAAGAACGCTACCTTGCCGAGGTAAGGGTCGCCGGTTCGAGCCCGGTCTCCCGCTCCACTCCACGATTTGAATACTGGGATAGCCGCTGCGGTCATGGTTTGACCACGGCATCTAGCCGGAGAGTAGCGTGTGGGTGCCGACAATCCCGTCCACGTTCGATGTGCTGGGGCCGCGCCCGCTGAACGGGGATCCGGCAGGATCGACGAATGGTCATGTCCCTCTGCTACTGGATGCTCCGCCGCCTCCTGGAGTTGATCGTGCTGCGCGGGCGGCGCGAGGTCGCCAACGAGATCGAGCTACTGGTGCTGCGCCACGAGGTCGCGGTGCTGCGCCGGCAGGTGTCCCGGCCGCGCTTCCGCCCGGCCGATCGGGCGTTGCTCGCCGCGCTGGCGCGGCTGCTTCCGCGGGAACGGTGGGCCAGCCTGATCGTCTGTCCGGCGACGGTGCGCCGCTGGCATCGCGACGCGCTGGCTCGCCGCTGGACCTATGCCCAACGTGGCCCAGGTCGCCCACCCGTCGAGGCCAGGATGGCAGAGTTGATCGTACGGCTGGCGCGGGAGAACCCGACCTGGGGCTACCGGCGCGTTCAGGGCGAACTCGCCCGGCTTGGCATCCGGGTCGCCGCCTCGACGGTGTGGCAGGTGCTGCGACGCGCGGGTGTGCGGCCGTCGCCGCGGCGCGCCTCGGAGACCTGGCGCGCGTTCCTCCGGGCGCAGGCCACCGGGATCATTGCCTGCGACTTCGTCACCGTGGACACGGTCTTCTTCCGCCGGCTCTACGTGCTCGTGTTCATCGAGCTGCAGACACGGATCGTGCATGTCGCGGGGGTGACCGCGCACCCAACCGGCGCGTGGGTGACCCAACAGGCCCGCAACGTCATCAGCGTGTTCACTGATCGCGCGGCGCCGGTGCGCTTCCTCATCCGGGACCGGGACTCGAAGTTCAGCGCGGCGTTCGATGAGGTGTTCCGCTCGGAGGGCGTCCGGATCCTCCGCACCCCGGTGCGCGCCCCCCGGGCGAACGCGATCATGGAGCGCTGGTTCGGCAGCCTGCGCCGAGAGTGCCTGGACCGGATGCTCATCGTCGGCCAGCGCCACCTCGAACGTGTGCTGCAGATCTACGTCGAGCACTACAACACCCATCGACCGCACCGCTCCCTTGAGCAGCGCGCCCCGACCCGTGCCGTGCCACACGGATCCGGCGTCCTTGACCTCAGCGCGGTTCGGCGGCGTGACCGGCTGGGTGGCCTCCTCCACGAGTACGAGATCGCCGCCTGATGATCGAATTCAGGTTTTCGGCACCCACAGGTCGCCGCCCTGCTGCGCGACACCCGCTCCGTGCTCGGGCGCACCGACAAGCTCGCCCATGACGCCGCCATCCGGCGTGACCATGAGTTCAGCCCGTTCCGGGGTCAGATTGTCTGTCGCCCGTCGTCGCAGGGGTCCTCGTCAGAGTCGCGACAAGTTCCGGTGAGCCCTCAGTCCCGGGCTATGCGAGGTAGGTTTGCGTCGCTTCTTCGGCACTCCGATCCGAGAACGGCTCAGGCGCCTCGTCGAGGCGGTGGATCGACACGGCGAAGCCGCTGGCCGCCGTCCACGCGTCCCGGTCCCACGTTGACCACCGCTCCTGCAACCGAAGCCCTGCCCGCGCACACAGCATGTCGTACGCGGCCCACGTGAGCCGGCCGGCGTCGAGCTCGAAGCCAGCGACCAGCAGTCCGCCAGGCTGAAGGTGCGTGGCCAGGGCGGCGACGACCGCGGCCTCCGTGCCACGTCGCACGAACAGCATGACATTGCCCGCCATCACGGCGGCGTCGAAGCGGCGGTTCCGCCCCTGCCTGTCCACGAGATGGAGGGTGGCAAGGTCCTCGAGCGCCCATTCCAGGTGGGGTGCCTTGCGCCGGGCAACGTCGAGCATCGACGGGTCGACGTCGACGCCGACGACATCGAGTCCACTACGGGCGAGCTCGATTGCCATCCGACCGGTGCCACAACCCGCGTCGAGGACGCTCCGCA
This sequence comes from Candidatus Aeolococcus gillhamiae, assembly GCF_016464765.1. NCBI lineage: Bacteria > Bacillati > Candidatus Dormiibacterota > Candidatus Dormibacteria > Candidatus Aeolococcales > Candidatus Aeolococcaceae > Candidatus Aeolococcus > Candidatus Aeolococcus gillhamiae. The sequence goes on from NZ_JAEKNS010000049.1 coordinate 2,252, forward strand.
CGCCGAGTGACGCTACGAAACGTGCCTCACCGTGCACATCCATTCCGTGGCGCGCGCGCGCTTCGAAGGCGGCGTCGAAGTCCTCACCGCGGGTGCTGCGAGGCCGAAGGTCCATGACTCGTCGCAGGCCACTGAAGGGAAGATGCACGGGGCTCCGCTAAGCCTGCAGCCCGTGTTTCCACACCAGAGGTCCGGGCGCATCAGCCATTGCCGCCTCCACCACGGCGTCGGCCGGGTCGAGGCGGCCCGCGCCAGTCCTCGTGGCGCTGCGAGGAGGGCATCGGCATGGCGGTGAACGCGTCCCAGGCGGCGCGACGGCGGTCGCGCAGCCAGCCCTCGCTGCTGGCGATGCGTTCCTCGACCACCCCCGCGAACGCCGGCGCGTCCGGCGCGGCGACCCCGGCGCCGGTGATCACCCGACCGACCCCTCCATGGAGAGCGCCAGCAGGCGGTTGAGCTCGACCGCGTACTCCATCGGCAGCTCCTTGACGAAGGGCTCGAAGAAGCCGTTGACGATCAGCGCTGTGGCCTCTTGCTCGTCGATGCCGCGCGAGGTCAGGTAGAAGATCTGGTCCTCGCCCACCTTGCTCACCGACGCCTCGTGA